>JAICGY010000034.1 GCA_025922915.1 Candidatus Methylomirabilota bacterium
AACCGCTTCGTGAACCCGGTGGCCGCGTCCTTCCCGATCTCCGTCGAGGCGGCGCTGATGGCCATCGTCGGGGGCACCGGGACGATCGCCGGCCCCTTCATCGGCGCGGTCATCGTCCTGGGGCTGCGCAACTGGGTGTCGAGCTTCTTCGAGCTCTACGCGGCGGTGATGGGCCTCGTGTTCATCGTCGCGGTGCTGTGGGCGCCGGCGGGAGTCGTGGGGCTCGCCGCGCGGGCGCGCGCGCGGCGGGCCGGGATGGGACCGCCGTGATGGCCGCCACGCCGGTGCTCGACGTCACCGACCTCGTCAAGGACTTCGGCGGCCTGCGGGCCGTCGACGGCGTCTCGCTCCGCGTGGCCCCCGGGGACCGCCGGGTGCTCCTCGGCCCCAACGGCGCCGGCAAGACGACGCTGTTCCACTGCATCACGGGCACGCTCCGGCCCACCGCCGGCCAGGTGCGCCTCCTCGGCCGCGACGTGACGCGGCTGTCCGAGCCGCGCCGGACGGCCCTCGGCATCGGGCGCACGTTCCAGATCTCCAATGTCTTCGTCGAGCTGTCCGCCCTCGAGAACCTCGTGCTGGCCGCCCTCGGCACCGACCGGCGCAAGTGGGTGATGCACCGGCCGGTCGGCGCGTTCGCCGCCGTGCGCCGCACCGCCCAGGCAGGGCTGGAGGCGGTCGGTCTCGCCCACCGGGCCCACGAGCGCGTGCGCCTGCTCTCCTACGGCGAGCGGCGCCAGCTGGAGCTCGCGCTGGCGCTCACGGGCGGTCCCCGGGTGCTGTTCCTCGACGAGCCGTGCGCCGGCCTGTCGCCCGGCGAGCGCACGCGCATCGCGCGGATGATCGCCGACCTGCCGCGCGACCTCACGATCCTGATGATCGAGCACGACATGGACGTGGCGCTGGGCCTCGCCGACCGCGTGACGGTGCTGCACCGCGGCCGCGTGATCCTCGAGGGCGTGCCGGCCGAGGTGCGGCGCCACCCCGAGGTGCGTGACGTCTACTTCGGCCATGTCTGAACCGCTGCTCGCCGTGCGCGACCTCCACACCTACTACGGCGACAGCTACGTGCTCCAGGGCGTGAGCCTCGATCTCCACCCGGGCACGATCGTCGCCATCCTGGGGCGCAACGGCATGGGCAAGACGACGCTCGTCCGCTCGGTCGCCGGGCTCACGCCTCCCCGTCGCGGCGACGTCGTCTTCAAGGGCCGCCAGCAGCGCGGCCGGCCGTCGTACGCCATCGCGCAGGACGGCATGGCCATCGTGCCGCAGGGACGGCGCATCTTCCGCTCGCTCAGCGTCCGCGAGAACCTCCTGCTGCCCACGAGCCGGCTGGCGCGCGGGGCCCGCGGCGGCGCGCGCGACGGCGGTCGGCCGCGCTGGGACATGCCCCGCGTGCTCCAGGAGTTCCCGCAGCTGGCCGAGCGCATCGACCATCCCGGCGGCGCGCTGTCCGGCGGCGAGCAGCAGATGCTGGCCGTCGGCCGGGCGCTCATGGCCAACCCCGATCTGATCCTCATGGACGAGCCGTCCGAGGGTCTGGCCCCGCTCCTGCTGCGCCACGTCGAGGGCATCATGAAGACCCTGCGCGCGCAGGGGCACTCGATCCTGCTCGTGGAGCAGAACTTCGCGCTCGCCATGGCGGTGGCCGATCACGTCCACGTCGTCTCGTCCGGCCGCCTCGTCTTCGGGGGAACGCCGTCGGCGCTGGCGGCCGCGCCCGACGTCCTCGATCACCACCTGGGCGTCGCCCGGGAAGGAGGAGCCTGATGCCCGTGCACCACGTTCTCGACCCCACCCCCGACACCGTCCACTGGGGATACCTCGATGCGGCCATCCCTCCGCGGCTCACCGTGGACTCCGGCGACACCGTCGTCATCGACACCGTCTCCGGCGGCCGCAGGGAGCTGGGCGACATCTCGTTCCTCCGGCCGGACCACCGCGAGATCGCCGAGAAGGTGGCGCAGGGGCCCGGCCCCCACATCCTGACCGGCCCCGTCGCCGTGCGCGGCGCCCGGCCGGGCGACACGCTGGAAGTGCGCATCCAGGCCATCGAGCTGACGGCGGACTGGGGCTGGAACATCATCCGCCCGCTGAAGGGCACGCTGCCCGAGGACTTCCCGCGGCTGAGCCGTCGCATCGTGCCGATCGACCGCAAGACGCTGACGGCGCAGCTGCCGTGGGGGCCGACCCTGCCGCTCCGGCCGTTCTTCGGCATCCTGGCCACGGCGCCCCGGCCCGAGTACGGGCCGGTCTCCTCCGTCGAGCCGCGCGAGTTCGGCGGCAACATGGACTGCAAGGAATTCGTCCCCGGCACGTCGCTCTTCCTGCCAGTGTTCGTGGACGGCGCCCACTTCTCGGCCGGCGACGGCCACGCCGTCCAGGGCGACGGCGAGGTGTGCCTGACCGCCCTCGAGACCTGCCTGCGCGGGACGTTCCAGCTGGTCCTCCACCCCCGGACCGGGCTCGCCTCCCCGCGAGCGATCACGCCCACCCACCACATCACGCTGGGCATGGATCCCGACCTGGACGACGCCGCGAAGCAGGCGCTGCGCGACATGCTGGCCTGGCTCGGCGAGCTCAAGGGCTGGAGCCGCGAGGAGGCCTACGTCTTCTGCAGCCTCGCCTGCGACCTCCACGTGACCCAGCTCGTCGACGGCAACAAGGGCATCCACGCGATGGTGAGCCGGGCGCTGCTCGCATAGGGGAACCCGCGGCTCACTCGCCATAGCCCACGAGCTCGACGTAGCCGTGGCCGGCGACGGGCCGGCCCGCCGCCGCGCCCGCGACGGTCACGGCGCCTTCCCAGTAGCGCGGGCCCACGAGGAGCTCCTGATCGGCCAGGCGCGGCTGGATCTCGACCGTCAGATCGATCGATGGCACCGTCACCCGCCAGCGGGCGGGATAGCGGACGCCGCTCTGCGGGCTGGTCCACGTGTCCAGCGTCTCGACGGCGAAGTCCCCCGCCCCGAGAGGCCGCGCCGTCCCGTCGGGCGCGACCAGCGTGCCGGCGCTGAAGGGATCGGCCGCGCCGTCGTGGCGGCGCAGCCGGTAGACCATCAGGTCGCGCCCGTCGTCCAGCTGCACGGCGAACCAGTCCCAGCCGGCCAGGTCCGGGCCGAGGGCGCTCGTGCTCCACTCCCGGTCCATCCACGCGAGCCCGGACACCTGCAGCGTCTCCGCGCCGATCCGGACGACCCCGCGCGCCGGCATCCGGGTGAAGGAGTAGTAGTACGAGGCGTTGCCCGGCTCCGGGCCCTTGCGGCTGAGCCCGCCCTCGCCCTGCAGCACCACCGGCCTGGAGGTCGAGAGCTCCAGGTCGAGCGCCACCTCCCCGTCGGCGGCGCGCAGCCGCATCGGCAGCGCCGAGGGCGGCTCGCCCTCGACCGCCCAGTCCTCCACCCAGACCCGGAACGGCCGGGCCTGCGCGCCCGCCAGACCGAGGGCGGCGCGGCTCGTGCGGCTGGCGGCGTGGAAGCGGCCGCCGGCGGTGTCCGTGACCGCCAGGTGGCCCACCAGGAGATGCCGCGCCGCCCACGGAGACGGCCGCGGCTCCGCGGAGGGCGGCTCCGGCGGCGCCAGCGCGACCCGGAAGAACGTGAGCTGGAACCCCACGTGACGGCCGGCCGCCGTGCGCAGGTTGCCGGTGTAATACCACCACTCCGTGCGGAAGTCCGGGTGCGGGCCGTGGTCCTCGGGAAACGACAGCGGCCGTGGCGCGCGGGCGCGCGCGAACCCGGCGGTGTCGCCGCCGAGGGCCTCGCGCACGGCGAGCGTGGCCTGGATGCCGGCGCGGGGCGCGCGGGCCTGGCCGGCGGGCCAAATCGCGAGCGCCAGCACGACGCCGAGCAGAGCGACCCCGAGCCCCAGGCCGGCCCTATTCATCGCGCAGCCCCTCCGCCGGCGGCGCGGTCGCCATCCGCCACGCCGGGTAGAGTCCCGCCAGCACCGCGGCCAGGACGGCGAGGGCCACGCCCTGGAGGAGCACCGACGGCGACGGATCGATCGGCATCGTCCAGCCGAAGGACCGGCGGTTGATGACGAGGACGAGCACGCCGGCGAGCAGCAGGCCGCCGGGCACCGCCAGCAGGCCCGCCAGCAGCCCCATGATCCCGGTCTGCGCGGTGACGAGACCCCAGACCTGCCGGGGCGTCAGGCCGAGCACGCGGAGGACGCCGATCTCGCGCGCGCGCTCGAGCTGCAGCGCCATGAGGGCGGCCAGCATGCCGACGAAGGCGACGGCCATGGTCAGCGTGCGGAGCACGCCGGTGATCGCGAAGGTGCGGTCGAAGATCTCGAGCGACGCCTCGCGGAGCGCGCGGTTGGAGCGCACCACGACGTCCGGCCCGCCGGCGGCGCGCGCGCGCAGCGCCGCCACCAGCGCGTCGACGTCCACGCCCGGTGCTCCGTCCAGGGCCAGGCTCGAGATCGCGCGATCGTCCCAGGCGCGGTCGTAGGCGCGCCGGCTCATGACCACGGTGCCGGCGCTGGAGCCGTAGTCGTAGAAGACGCCGCCGACCCGGAAGTCGCGCTCGCCGCGATCGGTGCGCAGCCGCACGGTCCCGCCCGCGCGCGTCCCGTGGCGATGGGCGAACGGCTCGGAGACGATGACGAGGTCGCCGGCGCCGCCCCAGATCCCGTCGTCGTCGCCCTCCAGGAAGCGCCAGCGCGGCGGCCGCGCGGGATCCACGTCGAGGGCGACGACGTGCACGGGCCCGTCGGGGCCCGGCACGACCACGCTCCGCGAGGTGCTGGCCCGGGCCACGCCCGGTGTCGCCGCCAGCCGCGCGGCCAGCCCGGGGTCGAGGGTCGCGTCGGGCCGGTTGCCGACGAGGCTGGGCGCGGCGACGTAGACGTCGGCGCGCAGCGTGCCCTCGAGCCACCGCGTCACCGCGTCGCGGAAGCTGGCGATCATCACGCCGACGCCGATGGCGGCGGAGACGGCGATCATGAGAGCCGCCATCGCCACCGCGGTGCGGGAGAGCGCCGCGACGATGGACCGCGTCGCCAGCCGCCCCAGCATCCCGAAGGCCGCGCCGGCCACCGCGTGGAGCGGACCGAGCAGGACGAGGGCCGCGCCCGGCGTGACGGCGGCGCAGCCCACCATGACGAGGAAGAGGCCGGCGAAGCCGCCCACGATCCCGCCGGCCGGCGCGGCCAGCACGGCGGCGCCGGCCAGGAAGAGGCCGAGCCCGAGCCACGTCGCCCGACGCGTCGCCTGCCGGGCGCGCGTCTCCAGGGCCGCCCGGCTCATCACCACGCGCGGCGGCGCGCTCGTGGCCTCGAGCGCGGGCGCGAGGGCGGCCAGCACGGTGGCCCCGAGCCCCAGGACACCGCCCTTGGCGAGGATGACCGCGTCGAGGGCCACCTCGCGCACCGAGAGGACGAAGTAGAGATCGTTGATGGTGCGGGTGACGAGCCGGAGCAGGCCCTGGGCCATGACGACGCCCAGGACCACGCCGGCGAGCGTGCCGACGACGCCGATCACCAGCGCCTCGCTCATCACGAGCGCGAACACCTCGGCCCGCGTGACGCCGAGGGCTCGCAGCGCCCCGATGAGCGGCCGGCGCTGGACCACCGAGAAGGTCATGGTCTGGTAGATCAGGAACATGCCGACGACGAGGGCCAGGAGCGAGAGCGCCGTCAGGTTCCACTGGAAGGCGCGGATCATCGCGGCGGTGGTGCCGGCCCGGGCGCCGGCGGCGACGAGCTCCACGCCCGCCGGCAGCGCCGCCGCGATGCGCGCGAGCCGGGCGTCGTCGTCGACGATCAGGTCGATGCGGGTCAGGCGGCCGGCCGCGCCGAAGGTGGCCTGGGCGGTGGCGACGTCCGTCACGAGCAGACCGTCGAGCGCGCGGGCGCTGGCCGGATCGGCGGGCTCGAGCAGGCCGACGATGGTGAGCGTGCGGCGGCGGCCCGCCACGTCGATGGCGAGCTCGTCGCCGGGTGCGAGCGCGAGGTCGCGCGCGGTGGACCGCGCCATCAGGGCGGCCCCCGGCCGCGCCACGAGGTCCGCGGCCCGGGACAGCAGGTCGCGCGCCCGCGTCTGGCCGGCGTCCTCGCCGCCCAGGTACGGCCGGAAGGCGGCGTCGACGAACGGATCGATGCCGAGCACGTGGAAGCTCCGCCCCGGGTGATCGGGCGCGCCCACGTCGCCCGCGACGACGGGCGCGGCCGGGCGGACGCCCAGGTCGACGCGCAAGCGGCGATACACCTCGTCGGGTACGCCGGACGGGCCGCCGATCACCTGGTGCGTGGCCCGGCCGGTGACCGCCTCGGTCGCCAGGCCGAAGGCGCGCCGGGCGCTGCTGTTGGCCAGGTCGATGGACACGGCCACCGCCACGCCGAGGGCGATCCCGAGCACGGCCAGACCGAGCGACCACGGATGCCGGCGCAGCTGGCGCACCGCGATGCGGGCGAGCCGGCGCCTCACCGCGCGGGGTCCGCGGGCCCGTCGGGCGGCCGCTCCACGAGCCGCCCCCGCTGGATCGACAGGATCCGGTCGGCCACGCCGATCACCTCGCGGCTGTGCGTGACCATCACGACGGTCCGGCCCGCCTCGCGCGCGAGGGTGTCGAGGAGATCCAGCACCCCGGCCGCCGTCTCGGCGTCGAGGTTCCCGGTGGGCTCGTCGGCCAGGACGAGCGCGGGCTCGTGGATGAGCGCGCGCGCGATCGCCACCCGCTGCTGCTCGCCCCCCGACAGCCGGTCCGGGAAGCTGTCACCGCGGCCGCCCAGGCCCACGCGGTCGAGCAGGGCGCGCACGCGGGCCACGCCGGCGGCGTCCGCCCGGTCGTTGAGGTCGAGGGGCAGCAGGACGTTCTCCTCGACCGTGAGCAGCGGGATGAGATTGAAGAACTGGAAGACGAAGCCGATGTGCCGGCGACGGAAGCGGGTGCGGGCCTGCTCGTCGAGCGCCGTGAGATCGGTCCCGTGGACCCGGACCGTTCCCGACGTGGGCGCGTCGATGCCGGCGATCAGGTTGAGCAGGCTCGACTTGCCCGAGCCGCTGCGGCCGAGCAGGACGACGATCTCCCCCGCCGCGACGGTCAGCGACACGTCGCGCAGCACCGCACGCTCGACGTCACCCTCGCGGTACGACTTGCTGACCTGCCGGAGCTCCACGGCGGGCGGCGTCATGCGGGCTCATTCTACCGGCAGGCCCTCCGGCCCGCGGCCGCGAGGGCATGTCTCTCACGGGACCACAGACCCGTCTTTTCAAGCACTTGGACGGGTGATCTTGATGCCAGGGTTCATGGCGTCCAGCAGCGCGAAGATGCGGGCCGGCGTGAGCGGGTAGAAGTCGATCGCCGCCGGGTCGACTCCCGCGCCGGCGAGGGCGTCGGCCACGGCGCTGGCGACGGCCGCCGGCGCCGCGATCGTGCCGCCCTCCGCCATGCCCTTCATGCCGCCCGGCGTGTGCGGCGAGGGCGTCTCCAGGTGCGCGATGACGAGGGGCGGGATGGCGGCGGCCGTGGGCAGCGCGTACTCCATGAACGTGCGGCACAGGGGCTGGCCGGTGTCGTCGTAGACGAGCCGCTCCAGGAGCGCGCCGCCGATCCCCTGGGCGACGCCGCCGGCGAGCTGGCCGTCGACCAGCAGCGGGTTGAGCAGCGTGCCGCAGTCGTGGGCGACCCAGTAGCCGAGCAGGTCGACGGTCCCGAGCTCGCGCGACACCTCGACGGCCACCACGTGGACGCCGTACGGGTGCGTCCAGTTCTCCGGCTGGTACGTGAAGCGCGCGTCGAGCCCCGGGTCCATCCCGGGCGGCAGGTTCTGGCCGCGCTGCGCCTCCCGGGCCACCTCGGCCAGGGTGACGGCGCGTGCGGGCACGCCGCGGACGCGGCACGCGCCGTCCGCCAGCTCCACGTCGTCCGGGCTGGCCTCGAGCATGTGCGCGGCGAGCCGGGTGATCTTGCCGCGCAGCAGTCGCGCGGCCTCCCGCACGGCGGCGCCGCCGACCACCGAGCCGCGGCTGTCCGCGGTGCCGTAGCAGCTGTACGGGCACACGTCGGTGTCGCCCAGCACGACGCGGACGCGGTCGTGGGGCAGCGTGAGCGCCTCGGCCGCGACCTGCGCGAGCGAGGTGCGGATGCCCTGCCCGATCTCGATGATCCCGGTGAAGACCGTCGCCCCGCCCGACGGGTCCAGCCGCACGACGGCGGTCTCGTAGCCGCCCTGGCGGTTGCCCATCGCCGCCATCAGGCGTGACGGCCCCATGCCGGTGACCTCGACGTAGCCGGCCAGCCCGACCCCGACGAGCCGGCCGCGCGCGCGCTCCCGCGCCTGCATGGCGCGGAGCCCGGCGTAGTCGGCCACCTCCAGCGCGCGCTCCAGCGTGGCCCGGTAGTCGCCGCTGTCGTAGACCATGCCGGCCGCGTTGCGGAACGGGAACGCGCCCGGCGGCGGGTAGTTCCGATGCCGGATCTCGGCGGGGTCGAGGCCGAGCCGCGCGGCGGCGACGTCCAGGAGCCGCTCGATCACGAACGCCGCCTGCTGCATGCCGAAGGCGCGGTAGGCCCCGGCGGGGACCTTGTTCGTGACGACGCCCTCGAGCCGCGCCCGGAAGTGGCGCACCGCGTACTGGCCGGGCAGCACCGCGCCGCCCAGAAAGATGGGCCCCGCGCCCTTGGTGTGCAGGTGGGCGCCCACGTCGCCGCGCACGTGCACGTCGAGGCCGAGCAGCGTGCCGCGCGCGTCGAAGGCCGCGCGGGCGCGCGTCGTCTGCTCCCGCGCGTGGACCGTCGCCACGAAGTGCTCGCTGCGGTCCTCCACCCACCTGACCGGCCGTCCGAGCCGCATGGCGGCGACGCACGCGAGCAGCTCCTCCGGGTAGTAGTGGAGCTTCACCCCGAAGCCGCCGCCCACGTCGGGCACGATCACGCGGATGCGCTCCTCGTCGAGGCCGAGGGCGCCGGCGAGCACCGTCCGGTACTGGTGGGGCGCCTGGCTGGAGGCCCAGACGGTGAGCACGCCGGCGCCGGCGTCGTACGCCGCGCACGTGGCCCGGCCCTCGAGCGGCGCCGCCGTCTGCCGCGGCATGGTGAACGTCGCCTCGACCACCACGGGCGCGGAGGCGAACAGCCCCTCCGGGATGCCGGGCCCGATCTCCCGGGCGACGGCCACGTTGTCCGGCCACGCCGCGTACAGGCGCGGAGCGCCCGGCGCCGTCGCCTGGATCACGTCGGTCAGCGCCGGCAGCGGATCGTACGTCACGCGCATCAGGTCGAGGGCGTCCTGCGCCGCGTAGCGGCTCTCCGCGACGACGGCCGCGACCGGCTGGCCGGCGTAGACGACCCTGTCGGCCGGGAGCACGGGGAACTCGGTCTGGCGCTGCCCGGGCGGATGGGTGAGCACGGGCAGCGGGCCGACGCCACCCAGGTCGGCCGCCCTCAGCACCGCCACCACGCCGGGGCTCTTCGCCGCGAGCGCCAGGTCGGTGTCGACGAGGCGTGCGTGGGCATGCGGACTGCGCAGCACCGCGAGGTGCAGCAGGCCGGGCAGGGCGAGGTCGCCCACGTAGGCGCCGTTGCCCCGCAGCAGGCGCGGGTCCTCCTGCCGCCGGAGCGGCCGGCCGACGAGGCCCCGCGGCGCGGGCGTCACGACCGCGCCGCCGGCGCCGGCCGCCCGAGGAGCCGGTCGATGAGCCCGCCGACCCCGTCGGGCGCCACCAGGACCACCAGCAGCGTGACCGCGCCGACCGCGAAGAGATACTGGTGGGTGACCGAGCGCAGGTAGTCGACGCCCAGGCTCATGAGGATCGCCGCCAGCACGGGGCCGATCAGCGTGCCGGGGCCGCCGAGGATCGTCCACACGACGACCTCGATGGAGAGGAGCACCCGCAGCAGGTCCACGGACACGAAGCCCTGGGAGAGCCCGTAGAGCATCCCGCCGACGCCGGCGAGCGCGCCCGCGATGACGTTCACGACCACCTTGTACACGCCGACGCGGTGGCCGAGGGCGAGCGCCCGCGGCTCGTTGCCCTTGATCGCCTTCAAGATCAGGCCCAGGCGCGAGCCCACGAGCCAGTGGCAGAGCGCGTAGGCGAGGGCCAGGCAGGCGAGCACGACGTAGTAGGCGGATCGGCTGCCGGCCGTGAAGCGGACGTCGAGGCCGGGCAGCAGCGCGACGCGCGACACGGCGAGGATGATGCCGTTCTCGCCGCCCGTGAGCCCGGTCCAGACGTTGGCGATGCTCTCCACGGCGTGGGCGAAGATGACGGTCATGATGATGAAGCCGGGGCCGGCGGTGCGCACCGAGAAGAACCCGATCACCCAGGCGAGCGCCGCGGCGGCTCCGATGCCGAGCAGGACGCTCGGCCAGAAGGGGGCCTCGAGCCGCGTCATGCCGATCGCCATGCCATAGGCGCCCACGCCGAACAGCGTCGCGTGCGAGACGCTGACCAGCCCGGTGACCCCGAGCACCAGATCGTAGGAGAGGGCGAAGAGCCCCAGCGCGAGAGCGGCGGTCAGGATCAGGGTCGTGTAGGGCCCGCCGAGCCACGGCAGCACGGCCAGGAGCGCGAGCCCGCCGAGCAGCACCGTCCGCCGGCCGGGGCGCCAGGCGCTCACCGGGCCGCGCGCAGCAGCCCCTGGGGCCGCACCAGCAGGAGCACGAGCAGCAGTCCGAGCGCCACCAGGTAGGCCTCGGTCGGCTGCAGCCAGATGGCGCCCAGGGCGATGACCTCGCCGATGAGGACGCCGCCCACGACGGAGCCGACGTAGTTGCCGAGCCCCCCGATCATCACGACGATGAAGGCGAGCAGGATGACGTCGGCGCCGATCGTCGGCCCGATGCCGAAGAGCGGCGCGGCCAGCGCCCCCCCGATCCCGGCCAGCGCGCTGCCGAGGCCGAACACGACCGTGTACACCCGCGGCACCGGCACGCCGAGGGCGGCCGTCATCGTGCGGTCCTGGGCGACGGCGCGGATCCAGATGCCGTACGTCGTGCGCTGGATGAGGACCCAGGCGGCGACGATCAGGGCGAGGCCGACGACGATCACGACCAGCCGGTAGGTCGGGTAGCGCAGCGGGCCGAGCGTGACCTGGCCGGTGACCGGGAACGGGATCTCCTTGCTGAACGGGCCGAAGGTGGCCAGGACCCCCTGCTGGAGGATGAGGCCGATCCCGTACGTCGCGAGCAGGGTCTGCAGCGGCGCGCGGCCGAAGACCGGCCGCAGCACGGTGAAGCGGAGCAGGAGCCCGATCGCGAGCACCCCGGCCACGGCCAGGGGCAGGGCCAGCCAGAAGCTGGCGACGCCGACCACCAGCGACAGCCAGACGCCGTAGGCGCCCAGCATGTAGAGGTCGCCGTGGGCCATGTTGATGAAGTCCATGATGCCCCACATGAGCGTGATCCCGGAGGCGATCAGCGCGAAGATGACGCCGAACGACAGGCCGTTGGCGAGCTGCAGCAGCAGCAGCTCCGCCGTCACCGCGCGTCCTCCACGTCGGCGGCCGTCACGCCGAGCGTGCGCTCGAGCGTGGCCGGGTCGCCCCGCAGCGCGGCCGCCGTCCCCCGCCCGGCGATCGTCCCCTTGTCCATGAGGTAGCCGTGGGCGCACACCTCGAGCGCGGCGACGGCGTTCTGCTCGACCAGGAGCACGGCGATGCCCTCGCGCCCGAGCCGGACGACGGCGTCCATCACGGAGTCGACGAGCAGCGGCGACAGGCCCTGCGAGGGCTCGTCGAGCAGGATGATGCGCGGCGAGAGCACGAGCACGCGCGCGATCGCGAGCATCTGCTGCTGGCCGCCGGAGAGCACGCGGCCCTGCCGCTCGAGGAGCTCGGGCAGCGCCGGGAAGAGGTCGAAGGCGCGCTCGAGTGCCTGCCGGCGCGCCGCCGGGGTGAGGGCGAGGCGGTCGAGGCCCACCCGGAGGTTCTCGCGCACGGTGAGGTGCGGGAAGATGCGGCGGTCCTCGGGCACGTAGCCGATGCCGAGCCCGGCGCGCTCGTGGACGGCCAGCGGCGTGAGGTCGCGCCAGCCGGCCGGCGTCGCCAGCTCGACGCGGCCCTGGCGGGCGGGGACGAGGCCGATGATGGCCTTCAGGGTGGTCGACTTGCCCACGCCGTTGCGGCCGAGGAGCGCGACGACGGCGCCCGCCCCGACCTCCAGGCTCACGCCCCAGAGGACGTGGCTCGGGCCGTAGAAGACGTGCAGGTCAGAGACCCGCAGCATGCCGTCCCCGGCCGAGATAGGCCGCCCGCACGCGCGCGTCGGCGGCCACCTCGCGCGGCGCGCCCTCGGCGAGCACCGCCCCGCGGTCGAGCACGGTGATGCGCTGGGCCAGCTCCAGGATCAGCCGCATGTCGTGCTCGACGATCACGATGGTGACGCCGGCCTCGCGGTTGATGCGGCGGATCAGCGTGATCGTGCGCCCGGTCTCGCCCAGGCTCATGCCCGCCGTCGGCTCGTCGAGCAGCAGCAGCCGCGGCCGCGGGGCCAGCGCCAGCGCGATCTCCAGGTGGCGCTGGTCGCCGTGCGCCAGCTCGGGCGGGTGGAGCGCGGCGGCGCCGCCGAGGCCGACCAGGTCGAGCACCTCCCGCACCCGCGGCTCGTCGCGCCGGCCGCGCAGGGCGATCCGGACGTTGTCGGCGACGGTGAGGTTCGGGAAGAGGCTCGTGATCTGGAAGGATCGCGTGATGCCGCGCCGCACGCGGCCCACGATGCCCACGCGGGTGACGTCGGCACCGTCGAACCGGATGCGCCCGCCGCTGGGGGGCAGGAGCCCGGAGAGCAGGTGGAGGAACACCGTCTTGCCCGCCCCGTTGGGGCCGATGACCGCGCGGACCTCGCCCGCCGGCAGCGCGAAGTCCACGCGGTCCACCGCCGTGAACGCCCCGAAGCTCCGGGTGAGCCCGACCGTCTCCAGCAGCGGCAACCGGCGCGCGTCCCCGGCCCGGTCAGGACATCTTGCAGGACCCGGCGGGCGGATAGCCGGAGTCGCTGGCGGAGACGACCGACAGCATGTGCGCCTGGCCGTTGCGCAGCTGCCAGATGTAGAGGTTCAGCAGCCCCTGGTGATCCTCCTTGCGCATCGTGAAGGGTCCCTGGGGAAACTCCACGCTCTTCTGGCCGGTCATCCCCTCGATCGCCGCCACCGCCTTGAGCGTGTCCTTTCGCGTCGTGTAACCCGACGCCTCCACCGCCCGCTTGAAGATGAAGGTCGACTCGTAGCCGGCGTAGGAGTGCGGGCCGGCCGGCACCCCCTGGGAGACCTCGCGGAACACCTTCCGGAACTCGCGGTCGGCCGCCGTGTCCAGCGGCGGCATCTCCTTCACGGGGTACTGCTCGACGATGAAGGCGCCGTCCAGCGCGGGCGCCTGCTCGTCGAAGGTCTCGGGGAAGATGACGTCGCAGGTGCCCGCGAGCTTGTAGCGCTTCTGCAGGCCGAACTCGCCGATCTGCTTGCCGAGCCGGAGCGCGTCCCCGCCGGCCACGGAGTGGAAGAGCCCGGGCGCCTCGCCCTCCGGCCGCAGCTTGGCCAGGTAGGAGGAGTAGTCGGCCGTCCCGGCCGGGATGGGGATGCCCTCCACGACCTCCCCGCCGGCCTTCCTGAGATCCTCCGTGAACCACTTCAGCATGCTCTGGCCGTAGGCGTTGTCCCAGTAGAGGAACTGCCACTTCTTGGCGACCTTGGCGGTGAGGAAGGGCGCCATCGCCCGCGCCTTGGCCCGCGCGTCGGGCGTGAGCCGGAACGTGTACCGGTTGCACTTGGCGGCGGTGATGACGTCCGACTCGGCGACGGTGACGAGCAGCAGCGTCTGCGTCTCCTCCGCCACCGGGAGCATGGGGACGGTGTCCACGCTGCTGGCGCCGCCGACGATCGCGTCGACGCCGTCCTGCAGGATCATCTTGCGCATGATCTTCACGGCGTCGGCCGGGCGGCCGCCGTCGTCCTCGACGATCAGCTGGACCGGGCGGCCGGCGATGCCGCCCCGCCCCTCGATGATGCGCAGGGCCGCCTGCGTGCCCCACAGCGAGTGCTGCCCCAGCGGCGCCGCCGGCCCGCTCAGCGGCAGCGGCGCGCCGATCTTGAGGGGCGGGCCCTGCGCGTGCGCGCGGGCGCCGTAGAGGAGCTCCCCGGCGAGCACCGCGGCCCCGGGCACGGTCTTGAGGAACGTCCGTCGGTCGAGCTCACACATCGCCAGGTCCTCCTGTCGTACGGTCCGTTGCGTCCCGCTGCCGCCGCTCCCGCAGGGCGCGCCACACGCGCTCGGGCGTCAGCGGCAGCTCGCGCAGCCGCACGCCCGTCAGGCGGGCCAGGGCGTTGGCCACGGCCGGGCTCACCGGGATGAGCCCGCCCTCGCCCACGCCCTTGGCGCCGAAGGGCCCGGCGCCGTCGCCGTTCTCGACGAAGCGGGTCTGCAGGCGCGGGGGCAGGTCCCCGGCGCGCGGCACCCGGTAGCCGACGAGGTCGCCGTTCAGGAGCTGGCCGCCCTCGTACACCATCTCCTCGAGCAGCGTGTGGCCGAGCCCCTGCATCACCGCGCCCTCGTCCTGGGCGGCGCACTGCTGGGGGTTGATGCAGCGGCCGACGTCGGACACCGAGGCGTAGGCCTCCACGCTGATGGCCCCCGTCTCCTCGTCGAGCGCGATCTCGGCGCCGCCCATGGCGACCTCCCAGAACGGCGTGCTGCCGCCCAGCGGCGCCGCCGTGCGGCCGGGCGCCACCACGCCCCGCCCGATCAGCTCGCCCCCGCGCATGCCGAAGTGGTGGTCGAGCAGATCGGGGTACGGCAGCCGGGTGCGGCCGCTCACGACCGCGCCGTCCTCGACGCGCAGGCGCCCGGCGGCGACCCCGAGCTTGCCGGCGGCGATCTTCCGGAGCTGCCCGACCACGTCCTCGGCCGCCTCCTGCACGGCGCGGCCCACCATCGTCGTGGAGCGGCTCGAGCTCGACGTCTGGTCGTAGGGCGTGATGCTGGTGTCGGGCGGCACGATGCGCACGCGCGCGAGCGGCAGCGCGAGCACCTCGGCGGCGATCTGCGCCATCACGGTCCGCGCCCCCTGCCCCATCTCGACGGTGCTGACCAGGACGTTGGCGCTGCCGTCGGCGTGCAGGCGGACGATCGCCTCGGACACCGAGGGGGCCACGCTGGCCTTCATCATGGCGGCGATGCCCCGGGCCCGGCCCGGCGGCACCGTGTCGCTCCACCGGATGGCCTCGGCCAGCCGCCCGAGGCTCTCCTCGAGCTTGCCGTCCACGGGGGTGTCGCCCGGCGCGAACTCCTCGCCGTGGGCCAGGAGATTCTGGCGCCGCAGGTCCACGGGATCGCGCTCCAGGCGGCCGGCGGCGATGTCCATCATGGACTCCACGCCCCAGACGATCTGCGGCACGCCGAAGCCGCGGAAGGCGCCGCCCGGCGTCGTGTTGGTGTACACGGCGTTGCTGTGCAGCTGCACGTGCGAAACCCGGTACGGGCCCGTGGCCGTGTACGTGCCCTTCTGGATCACGCGCGGCGCGATGTCGGCGTAGGCGCCCACGTCGAAGTCCGCCCGGCACGCCAGCGCGTCCAGCCGGCCGTCGCGCAGGAACCCCAGGCGCAGCGTCACCCGCGCGCTGCACCGGCGCACGGTCCGGAAGGCGTCCTCCACGGAGGCGAGCAGGCGCACCGGACGCCGCGCCACGCGCGCGAGCGCGGCCGCGATCGGCTCCAGCTTCGCGTAGGTCTTGCCGCCGAAGCCGCCGCCCAGGAGCGGCACCGCGATCCGGATCCGGCTGGCCGGCAGGGCGAACATCGCCGCCAGCTCGGCGCGCACCGAGAACGGGTTCTGCGTGGAGGCCCACACGGTGAGGCCGCCCTCGTCGTCCCACCGGGCCACGGCCCCGTGCGGCTCCATCGAGTAGTGCTGGATCCGCGGGAACGTGTAGGTCTCCTCCAGGACCAGGTGGGCGGCGGCGAGCGCGGCCTCGACGTCGCCGCGGCCGTAGTCGAACTGGTGGCAGATGTTGGTGCCCGGCTTCGCCCGGAGCGTCGACAGGTCCGAGAAGTGGCCGGCCAGGGGCTCCGCCGTGTGCACGAGCGGGGCGCCGGGGGCGAGGGCGTCCTCGAGCGTGGTCACCGCCGGCAGCTCCTCGTAGTCCACCTCGACCAGGTCGAGCGCCTCGACCGCGGTCGCCTCGTCGTCGGCGGCCACCGCCACCACCGGCTCGCCCTCGTAGCGGACCACCTCGCTCGCGAGCAGCGGCCGGTCGCGGAGCGCCGGCCCGTAGGCGGGATCGCAGAAGGTCAGGTCGGAGGCGGCGAGCACCGCGTGCACGCCCGGGAGCGCGCGCGCCCGCGCGACGTCCACGCGGACGATCCGGGCGTGGGCGTGGGGCGAGCGCAGCAGCCGCGCGTGCGCCATGCCGGGCAGCTCCAGGTCGCTCAGGTAGCGCGCGCGCCCCGTCACCTTCTCCAGCGCGTCGGTGCGGCGCACCGACTGGCCGACGACGCGGAAGCCGGTCCGCGCGCTCATCGCGTCCCGCCGCCCGGCGCCGCGCAGGCGAGGATCGCGTCGAGGATCTTGCGGTAGCCCGTGCACCGGCACAGGTTGCCGCGCAGGTACTCGGCGACGCGGGCCGGGGACGGCGACGGCTCCTCCGCCAGGAGCGCCTTCGCGGTCAGCAGCATCCCGGCCGTGCAGAAGCCGCACTGCACGGCGCCGTGCTCGATGAACGCCTCCTGCAGCGGGTCCAGCCGGTCGCCGTCGGCCAGCCCTTCCACCGTGAGGACCTCGCGCCCGTCCGCCTCCACCGCGAGATAGGTGCACGCGCTCACCGGCGCCCCGTCGACGAGCACCGTGCAGGCCCCGCACACCTGCATGTCGCAGGAGCGCCGCGCGCCCTTGAGCTGCAGGCGGTCGCGGAGCACGTCGAGGAGCAGCGCCTCCGGGCGCACCTCCAGCGTCACCGGGCGACCGTTCACGGTGAGGCGGATCTCAGACGACGATCGTATGGGGATGACGTTCATGGCTCTCCCGGCCGGCCGCGCGAGCGGCGGCCACCAGCAGCGCGCGTCGCACGAACACGCGCGTCATGTCGCGCTTGTACCCGGCCGAGCCGTGCAGGTCGCTCGCGGGCTCCACGCCGGCGGACGCCGCGGCGCCGACCTCCCCGGCGTGCCGGGCGACCTCCTCCAGCGACCAGCCGCGCAGCCGCTCCTCGGCCGCCGCCACCCGCGCCGGCCGGGGGCCGACGCACCCGACGGCCACGCGGGCGTCGCGGACGACGCCGCCGTCGGTCGTGAGGGTCACGGCCACGCCGAGCGTCGGCCGCTCGTGGACGCCGAACTTCACGTAGGCGCCGGCGGTCCCGGCCGGCCACGGCGCGAGCCGCACCGCGGTCAGCAGCTCGTCGTCCTGCCGGGCCGTCTCGTAGGGGCCCCGCACGAAGTCGGCCACGGGCACCTCCCGCTCGCCCGCGCGGGTGGCCAGCCGCACGACGGCGTCGAAG
>JAICGY010000035.1 GCA_025922915.1 Candidatus Methylomirabilota bacterium
CGTCCACGTCCTTGGCGACCTGCGGGGTGACGAACGCGTCCTTCTCCGCGAAGAGCCCGAGCACGGGACCGGAGAGCTTCGCGTAGTCCGGCTTCACGTTGGGGTGCACCCCGTAGAAGTTCACGGTCGCGCCGACGCTCGAATTCAGCGTCGCTGCGAACAGGGCCAGCTGACCGCCCATGCAGAAGCCGACGGCGCCGATTCGCGCGGTCGAGGAGTGCTGGGCCAGGTGGCGGGCGGCCCCGCGCAGGTCCTTCTCGGCCTGGGCGATGTTGAGCGCCATGAAGAGCTTGCCGGCGGTGTCCGGCTCGTCGGCGGTCTGACCATGGTACATGTCGGGCGCGAGCGCCGTGAACCCCTCGCTCGCGAACCGGTCGCAGACCTTCTTGATGTGGTCGACCAGCCCCCACCACTCCTGGATCACGAGGATCCCGGGGCCCTTGCCGGCCGCCGGCGTGGCGAGGTAGCCCTGCGTCGTGCTGCCGTTCGACGGGAACTGGACCATCGTGCCGGGCATGGGATTGACCTCCTGGGCTTGGGGTGGCGTCAAGCGGCGCCGTCGGGCGGCGCTGCCGGCGCGGCGATCTTCACCGCGGCGACCCGGCGGGCGTCGGCCTCGAGCACCGTGATCGTGTAGCCGCGAACCTGGAACTCCTCTCCCGTCCGGGGGATGCGATGCAGGGTGGCCAGGACGAGCCCCGCCACCGTCTCGTAGTCGTCCTTGGGCAGGCTCCAGTCGAGCGCCTCGTTGATCTCGTCGAGGTGGGCCCGCGCCGCCACCCAGTACGAGCCGTCGGGCAGCCGCTCCACGGAGGCCGGCGTCCGGTCGTGCTCGTCCTGGATCTCGCCGACGATCTGCTCGACGATGTCCTCCAGCGTCACGATGCCGGTCGCGCCCCCGTACTCGTCCACCACCACCGCCATGTGGCTGCGGCCGCGCTGCATCTCGCGAAGCAGGTCGTCGATGCGCTTGGTTTCCGGGACGTAGGTCGCCGGCCGCTTGAGGGCATCGAGGGTGCTGACCTCGGCGCCCCGGCGCAGCAGGTCCATGGCGGTCACGATGCCGACCAGGCTGGTCTCGCGCTGGGCGTAGATGGGGATGCGCGAGAACCCGCGCTGCCGCACGAGGGCGATCGCCTCCGCCGGCGGCGCGCTGTCCGGGAGCATCGCCACGTCCACGAGGGGGACCATGATCTCCCGCACCGTCGTGTCGCCGAGATCGAAGATCTTGTCGATCATCTCGGCCTCCTGCGTGCTGACGGAGGCTTCCCCGGGCTCCAGCTGGAGCAGCACCTTCAGCTCCTCGCGCGAGACGAACTGCCGCGTGTCGACGGCAGGGCCCCCGAAGAGCCGGAGGGACGCCGCCACGAGCCGGTTGGCCACGAACACGAAAGGGGTCAGCGCGACCGCCGCCCCGCGGAGCGGCCGGTACAGCCGGAGGATCAGCCCCGTGGCCCACTCGCGGGCGATCGCCTTGGGAATGATCTCCCCGAACACGAGCATGAGCGGCGTCAGCGTGACGGTGACGAGCAGCGGGGCGAGCCCCCCCAGCGCCGGCAGGAGCGCGAAGGTCACGGCCGACGCGGCCACGATGTGGGAGATGGTGACCCCCATCATGGCGGTCGACAGCAGCCGCTCGGGGCGGCGGAAGGCCTCGAGATAGAGCCCGGCCGTCCGGTCGCCCGCCTCGGCGAGGTGCCGCATGCGCAGCCGGTTGGCGGCGATGAAGGCCATCTCCGCCGCCGAGAAGAACATCGTGGCGACGAGGCAGACCGCGGCGAGCCAGAACAGGCCGTTCACGCCGCCGCCTCGCGCGGGACGGGCTTGCGGAGGGCGATGAGCACCTCGACGACGCGCGTGCGCTCGACCTTCTCGACCGTCACCAGGGCCTCCGGCGTCTCGTGCCGCTCCGACTTCCGGGGCACGCGCCCGAAGAGGTCGAGCACCCAGCCCCCCACCGTGTCGTAGGCCTCGTTGGAGATGGCGAGGCCGGTCACCGCGTTCAGCTCGTCGATGGGCAGCTTGCCGGCGACGCGGAACGTGGCCGCATCCACCCGCTGGATGAGATGCTCCGGCTCGTCGTACTCGTCCGCGATCTCGCCCACGAGCTCCTCGAGCACGTCCTCCAGCGCCACCAGCCCCGCCGTCCCCCCGTACTCGTCGACCACGATCGCCATGTGCAGCCGCTTGGCCTGCAGCTCCTGCAGCAGCGCGTCGGCCCGCTTGGATTCTGGCACGAAGTACGGCGGGTGCAGGTGGGCGCGGAGGTCGAATCCCTCGGGCAGCCCCGTGGCCACGTAGGGGAGCAGATCCTTCGTGTAGAGGATCCCCACGATCACGTCGAGCGACCCCTCGTACACGGGCACCCGGGAGTGCAGGTGCTCGCGCAGCGCGGGAAGGATCGAGTCCCGGGGGGCCTTCACGTCCAGGCACACCATGTCGGTCCGGGGCACCATCAGCGTCCGGACGAGGGTGTCCTCGAGCTCGAAGACCCTGTGGATCATCTCGCGCTCGGCGCGCTCCACCACGCCCTCGCTGGCGCCCACGTCCACCAGAGTCCGGAGCTCCTCCTCGGTGAGCTCGGGCTGTCCGGCCCGCTCCCGACCGATGACCGAGATGGTCAGCGTGGTGAGGCCGCCCAGCAGCGCGCGCACCGGGCTCAGCAGCGCCCCCAGCCAGCGCACCGGCCGGTGCACGACGGCCAGGAACCGCTCCGGGTACTTGACGGCGAGCGTCATGGGCAGCACCTCGCCGAAGGTGGTGAGCACGACCACCATGCCCAGGATCTCGACGACGAGGCCCCAGCGCGCCCCGACGAGCTCCGCGGCCAGGTGGGCGGCGATGGCCGCCGCTGCGATGTTGATCAGCGTGATGCCGACCAGGAGGGTCACCAGCAGGTCGTGCGGGCGGTCGATCAGACGTCCGGGGCCGCCCGCGTCCCCGCCGCCCACGCGTCGCAGGCGCGCCCGGCCGAGCGAGAAGTAGGCGGCCTCCGCCCCGGTGAGCAGGGCGGAGCAGAGGACCAGCGCGCCGAGCGCCAGCACGTGGAGGACGATACCGCCGGTCATCGCCGGGCTCCCGCTGCGGTCCGGGACGAGAGGTGCTCGAAGCCGGCGGCCACCGCCACCTCGCGGCCGCGGCTGTCGAGCCACCGCACTCCGGGGCCGGGCACGACGGCGCCCACGACGCTCAGGCGGGCGCCCGCCTTCGCGGGAAGCCCCGCCCGGAGCCGCTCCACCTCCGCGGGCGCACAGGTGAGGAGCAGCTCGTAGTCCTCGCCGCCGCCGGTGGCCCAGGCGGTGGCGTCGCCCCCGACGGCCCGCGCCACCGCGCGTGTCGCCGCATCGACGGGCAGGCGTTCCAGCTCGACGCAGGCGCCCACCCCGCTCTCCGCGGCCAGCCGGCCGAGGTCGGTGGCGAGGCCGTCGGACAGATCCATCATCGCCGTGACCCCCCCGGCGCGGGCCAGCCAGCCCGCTTCCTCGAGCCGCGGTCTCGGCCGCAGGTGAGCTGCCGTCACGTCGGCGAGGATGCCAGGGTTCAGCCCACGGGGCGCAGCCCGACGCTCGAGGAGCGCCAGGCCGGCGGCGGCCCGGCCCAGGGGCCCGGTGACGGCGACGACGTCGCCGGGCCGTGCGGTGGAGCGCAGGAGCGGTGGTGCCGGCGTCTCGCCCAGGACCGTCACGTTCACCAGCCATCCGTGCGGAGAGCTCGAGGTGTCGCCTCCCACCAGCGCCACCCCGTGGCGCTCCGCGAGCGCCAGCGCCCCTGCGTAGAACGCCTCGACCTCTTCCATCCGTGTCCCGGCCGGGCAGGCGAGCGCGACGAGCGCCCACCGCGGCTCTGCCCCCATCGACGCGATGTCGGAGAGGTTCACCGCCATCGCCTTCCAGCCGATGTCGGCGGGCTCCGCCCAGCGGCGGCGGAAGTGGACGTCCTCGAGGAGCAGATCGGTCGTGGCGATCAGGGCGGCGCCCGGCGTCGGGTCCAGCACGGCGCAGTCGTCGCCGATTCCCACTCGCACACCGGTGCCGCCGGAGCGGGCCGCCAGGCGCCGCGCCAGCCGGACGAGCCCCGCCTCGGTCGCCCGCTCCGCGCTCATCCGGGGACCGCCGCCGGCGGGCCGATCTGTATGAAATTGGCGAGCAGCGCCTTGCCCTCCACGGTCAGGATCGATTCCGGGTGGAACTGCACTCCCTCGATCGGGTAGCGCCGGTGCCGCAGCCCCATGATCTCGCCGTCGTCGGCCCGGGCGGTCACCTCGAGCGACCCGGGAACGGTGTCGGCCAGCACCACGAGCGAATGGTAACGCGTGGCCACGAAGGGGTTCGAAAGCCCGGCGAAGACTCCCCGGCCGTCGTGGCGGATGTCGGAGGTCTTGCCGTGCATCTGCACGCGGGCCCGGGCCACCGTCGCGCCGAAGGCCCGACCGATGGCCTGATGGCCGAGACAGACGCCGAGGATCGGCGTGGTCGCCCCGAGCCGGCGGATCGTCTCGAGGGAGACGCCCGCCTGATCCGGCGTGCCGGGCCCGGGCGAGATCACGATCCGCTCGGGCGCGAGCCCGACGATCCCGTCCACGTCGATGGCGTCGTTGCGGACCACCTCGAGCTCGGCGCCCAGCTCGCCGAGGTACTGCACCAGGTTGTAGGTGAACGAGTCGTAGTTGTCGATGACGAGGATCATGCCCGCGCGCTCGCCCCCGCCATCCGCAGCGCGAGCACGAGCCCGCGCGCCTTCGAGCCCGTCTCCAGCCACTCCGCCTTGGGATCGGAGTCGGCGACGAGCCCGGCGCCCACCTGGATCGACGCCCGGTCGCCGTGACACACGATCGTCCGGATGGTGATGCAGGAGTCGAGGGTGCCGGAGTAGGACACGTATCCGACCGCGCCGGCGTACGGGCCGCGCTGCGTGGGCTCGATCTCGTCGATGATCTCCATGGCCCGGATCTTCGGGGCGCCGGTCACGGTGCCGGCCGGGAAGCAGGCCCGCAGGACGTCGAAGGCATCGCAGCCGCGGCGCAGGCGACCGACGACGTGGCTGACGAGGTGCATCACGTGGGAATACCGCTCGGTGACCATGAAGTCGGTCACCCTGACCGATCCCGGATCCGACACCCGGCCCACGTCGTTGCGGCCCAGGTCGACGAGCATCACGTGCTCGGCCCGCTCCTTGGGATCGGCGCTCATGCGGCTCTCGATCTCGCGGTCCTCGGCCTCCGTCCGTCCCCGCGGATGCGTCCCGGCGATGGGGCGCTCCTCGATGAGGTCGCCCTCGACGCGCACGAGAACCTCCGGCGAGGATCCGACGACGGTGGTAGGGCCGAGACGGAGGAAGAACAGGTACGGCGACGGGTTCACCGTCCGCAGTGCCCGGTAGATCGTGAAGGGGTCCGCGGGCAGGCGGCAGTCGAGCCGTCGGGAGATGACGACCTGATAGGCGTCTCCGGCCGCGATGTACTCCTTCGAGCGCCGGACCGCGTCCACGAACGCGCCCTCGTCCATCGTGGAGGTGAAGCCCTCCTCGCCGAGGGCGAGCAGCGGACCGGGCTCCGGCAGGGTCAGGGTGGCCGGGGCCCGCAGGGGCCGGACGAGCTTGGCCAGGGTCATCGCGATCTTCACCGCGGCCTGGTCGTACGCCCGGTCGAGGGAGGCCGGATCCTGCGCATCGATGCGAGCGTTCGCGATGACGAGGAGGCGGTGGCGCAGGTTGTCGAACGCCAGGAGGGTGTCACTCAGCATGAAGACGGCGTCCGGCAGCCCGAGGTCGTCCCGGGTGGTCCGGGGCAGCCGCTCCATGTGCCGGACCATGTCGTAAGCCAGGTACCCCACGGCACCGCCCTGGAAGCGCGGCAGGCCGGGCACGGCCACCGGCTGGAACTCGCGCAGGAGGCCACGGAGGGCCTCGAGCGGGTCACCGTCAGGGAGCCGCGCGGGACGGCCGCCGCCCCGCCGCAGGGTCATGCGGCCATTCTTCGCCGTCAGCACCATGAGCGGCTCGGTGCCCAGGAACGAGTAGCGAGCCCAGACGGCGCCACCCTCGACCGACTCGAGCAGGAACGCGTAGGGGCCGGGCCGGAGGCGCAGGTAGGCGGAAAGCGGGGTATCCAGGTCCGCCGGGAGCTCGGCGAACACGGGCACGAGGTTCCCCCGTCCTGCGAGGGCCCGGAACTCCTCGCGGGTGGGAGAAAGCGGTGGAGTCGCTAAGCCAGAGGGACCGATGCGGCGCTCGGTGACGACGCGCTACGCCAGCGCGTCCAGCTTCTCCTTGAGCTTCGCCCGCGGCACCGCTCCGATGACCTGATCGAGCACCTTCCCCTGCTTCACGAAGAGGATGGTCGGGATCGACCGGATGCCGTATCGCCCGGCGAGCTCGTGGTTCTCGTCGACGTTCACCTTCGCAAGCGTCACGCGCCCATCCGACTCGCGGGCCAGGTCCTCGAGGACCGGCGCGATGGCTTTGCAGGGTCCGCACCACTCGGCCCAGAAGTCCACCATGAAGAGGCCAGGGTGACGGTTGAGAGTCTCGTCGAAGTTCGCCTGGTCCAGGTGGACCGCCGAAGAGTCAGCCATGCGCTACGCTCACCCCCTGAAAAATTCAACGCCTACGCTAACATACCGTCTGCCTCGGCGCAACCTGGCGGCCCCGATGCGACGAAACCCTTGTCAGTTTGACATACAGAAGTGCTAGAGTCTTTCCACCGTGGAAGCCGCCAAGATCCTTGTCGTCGACGACGAGAAACCGATCCTGATGCTCCTGAAAGAGGCCCTGGGACAGTGGGGCTACCAGGTCACCACCGCGGCCTCGGCGACCGAGGCCCTGGAGACCCTCAGATCCGGGCTGTTCGATGCGCTCATCACCGATGTCAGGATGCCGGACATGAGCGGCCTGGACCTCCTCCGCGAGGTCCGCAAGCAGGACGAGTCGATCGAGGTCGTCATGATGACCGGGTATCCCACGATCGCCTCGGCGGTCCAGGCGCTCAAGGAGGGCGCCTACGACTACCTGTCGAAGCCGCTCCTCCTCGACGAGCTGCGTCACCTGATGTCCCGCATGATGGAGCGGCGGTTCCTCAGGACGGAGGTCGACCAGCTGCGCAGCCGGCTGGGCGAGGAGCTCGCCGTCAACGACCTCATCGGCTCCTCCATGGCCATGCAGCGGGTCAAGGACATCATCGGCAAGGTGGCGCCGACCGACTCCCCCGTGCTGATCGAGGGCGAGAGCGGCACCGGGAAGGAGCTGGTCGCCGCGGCGATCCACCGCCTGTCCCCCCGGGGCAAGCGCGCGTTCATCCCCGTGAACTGCAGCGCCATTCCTCAGGATCTGCTCGAGTCGGAGTTCTTCGGTCACGTGCGCGGCGCCTTCTCGGGCGCCGTGGCCGATGCCATCGGCCTCTTCCGCGGCGCCGACGAGGGCACGATCTTCCTGGACGAGATCGCCGAGCTGTCTCCGGCCCTGCAGGTCAAGCTGCTGCGCGTCCTCCAGGAGATGCAGGTGCGGCCCGTCGGCTCGACCAAGGCGTATCCGGTCGACGTGCGCGTCATCGCCGCCACCAACCGCGACCTCGAGCGCGCCATGATCGACGGGACGTTCCGGCAGGATCTGTTCTATCGCCTGAACGTCGTCCGGATCCCGCTGCCGCCCCTGCGCGACCGGCGTGACGACGTCCAGGCCCTCGTCACCCACTTCGTCCGGCGGTTCAATCGCCGCTTCCACCGCGACGTGCGCGGCATCGCCCCCGACGCGCTCGCCGCGCTCCAGGCCTACGGCTTCCCCGGCAACGTCCGGGAGCTCGAGAACCTGATCGAGCGCGCGTACGCGATGGGCGCCAAGGAGCAGATCACCCTCGCCGACCTGCCCGCGCTGAGCTCGGCGGCCGCCGCCACGCCCACGCTGGTCGCCTCGCAGACCGTGCCGCCGCTGGCCGACGTGGAGCGCGAGCTCATCCTGAAGGCGCTGGCGGTCTTCAAGGACGACAAGGAGGCCGCTGCCCGCGCTCTCGGCATCTCCCGCCGCACCATCTACCGACGGCTGAAGGAGTACGGCGTGCTTTAGTCCGAGGCGCCCACGGTCGTCCGCAGCCCCTGCGGACTGCCGAACGACGTCATCCGCCGTGCCGTCCCGGCACCGTCCGCTCCGATCCAAAGCCAGAGAAGTCAAATGTATCGAGATGTTGAAGCTTGGCACGACCTCCGCAACGGGGCACCGCCATGCTTGAGATTGAGCTCGCCCCCGACAGCGTCACCAGCAAGCTGGAAATCGGCGTCGGACTCAGCACGCACCCCGATCCGGATCTCGCGATCGGCGAGGCGGCCACCCGCGCCGGCCACCGTCTCGGCACCGCCGTCGCGGATTTCGCCCTGATCGTCACCGCGGGCGGGGGCGCGCGCGACGCGCTGGGAGTGGTCCGCGAGGCGCTCGGCCACGTGCCGATCGCGGGCGGCGCCACGACAGCGCTCCTGACCGACCAGGGCACGCTGCGGGAGGGCGCGGCGGTCATCACGGTCGCGAACGCCGAAGGGGCCGCGAGCGGCGTCGCGGCGACCGCGGGGCGTCACGTGGGCGAGGCCGCCCAGGCGGCGGCCCGGCTGGTGCTGGCCGGGTGGCCCTTCCGGGCGCGCTACCCGCGCGGTCTGGCCTTCGCGTTCGCGCGCCAGGGGGCGACGGACGAGGCGCAGGCGTTCCTGGGGGCGTGGCGCGAGTTCATGGGGCCGAAGCTCCGGACCATCTGCACGCTGCTCGGGTCTCCCACCGTCTACGGCCGCGGCGCCGCCACGCCGCTCGTATCCGTGGCCTGCGTGGAGGCTCCGTACGCCTCGGGGATCGGCTACACCGACGCCCTGCCGCTCGACGGGGTGGCGCCGGCTCCCGAGACGCTGGTGCACGGGGCGGCCGACGCCATGCTCACCGCGGTGAAGCGCCTCGAAGGGCGCCCCGCCCGGCTGGCCCTGGTCGTCTCGACGGCGGCGCGGCACGCCGCGCTCGGCTCCGCCACGGACCAGGAGTGGGCCGCGATGCGAAGCCAGGTCGACGAGCGGACGCCGGTCATCGGCTGGCTGGCGCCTCACGTCTCCGGCTACGGCCGCGGAGTGCAGCCCTCGTCGGCGCCCGGCGCGCTCCTGGCGGTGGCGCTCGGCGACGCTCCGAAGAGCAGCGAGAAGGCCTAGCGGCGGAGGCGGCGATCAGTCGAGCGTGACGTAGCCCTCGCGAACGTCCCGCTCGACGAGCCCGGGATCGCGCTCGGCGGCCCGGCCGTAACCGCCTCCGCCCGGCAGACGGACTTCCACCAGCGCCCCCGGGGCCAGCAGCTGCTCGGCCTTCGGGTTCGAGGGGGCCAGGCCGTTCACGAGCACCTCCCCGCGGGCGCCCGGCTCGCCGCCCCGGAAGCCCGCGGCCGCGTGCCGCGTGCGGTCCCCGAGCACCGAGCACACGTACGGCTCGCGCGTGCGCACGCGAAAGGCGATCGTCTGGCCGAGGCCGCCGCGGTGTTTTCCCCGGCCCCCCGAGCCGTCCCGCAGCGCCTTCCGCTCGATCAGCAGCGGCGACACGTTCTCGATCACCTCGACCGGCGTGCCGAGGACGCCGGAGGGGAAGGCGGTCGCCGAGAGGCCGTCCTTGCCGGCGCGGGCGCCGGTGCCGCCGGAAGAGAAGAAGATGTACGTGAACGGACGGTCCTCGAGGTCCTTGCCGGCGACCTGCACGCCCCAGATGTTCGCCGAGCCCTCGGCCATCACGCGCTCCGGGAGCGCTTGACCGAGCGCTCCCGCCACGGCGTGCGGCAGGAAGTGGCCGATGACGTGGCGCGCGGCGACCGGGGCGGGGCGCGCCACGTTGAGGATCGAGCCCGCCGGCGCGCTGATCCGCAGGGGGCGGAAGGCGCCGTCGTTGTTGGGCACCTCGGGGCTCACGATCACCTTCACGCCGTACGTCGTGTAGGCCTCGGTGTAGTTCATGACGACGTTGACGCCGCGGCGGCTCGCCGGCGAGGAGCCGGCGTAGTCGATCGAGATCTCGTCGCCGCGCACCTCGCAGCGCACGCGGATCGTGATGGGCTCCTCGAAGCCGTCGGACGTGATCGCGTACTCGTACGCGCCGGGGCGCAGCGCCCGGATGGCCTCCCGCATCGCGCGCTCGGTGCGGCCGATGATCTCGTCGGCGAGGGGCTCCAGCCGGTCGAGGCCGAACTCCCGCATGAACTCCAGGAGCCGCTCGCCGCCGACCGCCCCGCCCGCGATCTGGGCGTGGAAGTCCCCCATCACCATGTCCGGCAGCCGGACGTTCTCGCGGATCATCGAGACGAGCGTGTCGTTCGGCCGACCTCCCTCGTAGAGCTTGAGGATCGGGATCTGCAGACCCTCCTCGTACACCTCCCGCGCCTCGGCGGAGAGCACGTGCCCCCCGATGTCCGCGGTGTGGCAGGTCGAGGCGAAGAAGGCCACGCAGCGGTCGTCCCGGAAGATCGGCGAGACGATCGTCACGTCGTTGAGGTGCCCCGAGGTCTTCCAGGGGTCGTTGGTGATCAGGACGTCACCGGGCGCGAGCCGTTCGAGGGGATAGGCGGCCAGGACGTGCTTGAGGGCGAGGGCCATCGAGTTGATGTGGCCCGGGGTGCCCGTGACCGCCTGGGCGACCATGAGCCCGCGGGCGTCGAAGACGCCGGCCGACAGATCGCCCGCCTCGCGGACGATCGAGGTGAACGACGTGCGCTGCAGCGCCGCCGCCTGCTCGTTGACGACGCCGATCAGCCGGTTCCAGCAGATCTCGAGCGTGACCGGATCCCAGTCGCTCATCGGGTCACGGCTCCACGACGATGGCCAGCCCGGCGTCCACTCGGCATCGCGCTCCGGGCCCGATGACCGCCGTCGACTCGCGCTCCTCGACGATCGCCGGCCCCTCGAACGTCGTGTCGGGCGCCAGCGCGTACCGGTCGTAGACCGGGGTGTCCACGAACCCCTGCACCTCCGCGAACCACGCCCGGCGCTGGCCCTTGGCCGCCACGCCGGCGGCCCTGCGCGCCGGCACGGCGCCGACGGAGAGGGCGGGAGGCGGCCCGGCCACGGTGAGCCGCCAGTTCAGCGCCTCGATCGGCACTCCCTGCGGCAGCCGCTGGTAGAGGGCGCGGTACGCGGCCTCGAAGGCCACCGTGATGTCGGGCAGGCTGGTCGGGGAGAGGGCCCCGAACGGCACGGCGGCCTCGACCTCGTGCCCCTGACCGACGTAACGCATCTCGGCGATCCGGGTGACACGCACGACCTCCGGCGGCACGCCGGCCCGGGTCAGGAGCGCCCGCCCCTCCACCTCCATCTCGCCGAAGAGCCGGTTGAGCGACGCCCAGTCGGCGTGGTCCAGCCGCGCGCGCTGCGTGCGAACGAAGTCGAAGGCGAGGGGGGCCGCGAGCAGGCCCCAGGCCGACATCGCCCCGGCCGCGAAGGGCAGGATGATGCGCGGCACCTTGAGGATCTTTGCGACCTGCCAGCAGTGCACGGGCCCTGCCCCGCCGAAGGCCAAGAGCGGGTAGGCGCGGAGGTCCCGCCCCCGCTCGATGCCGTGGATCCGCGCGGCCGCCGCCATGTTCTCGTTCACGACGCGATGAATGCCCCAGGCGGCCGCGATCAGGTCCAGGCCGAGCGGGGCGGCGACGTGCTCGGCGACGGCGCGCTCGGCGGCCGCCCGGTCCAGGCGCATGCGACCGCCCAGGAAGAAGTCGGCGTCGAGGTACCCCAGGAGCAGGTCGGCGTCGGTCACGGTCGGCAGTCGCCCGCCCTGTCCGTAGCAGGCGGGTCCCGGATCGGCCCCCGCGCTGTCCGGGCCGACCTTGAGGAGCCCCATGCGGTCCACGCGGGCGATGGAGCCCCCGCCCGCGCCGATCTCGATGAGCTCGATCACGGGGACGCGGATCGGCAAACCCGAGCCCTTCTTGAAACGGTCGGCCCGGGCCACCTCGAACTCGCGCGCGACCAGCGGCATGCCCCCGTCGATCACGCACGCCTTCGCCGTCGTCCCGCCCATGTCGAAGGACAGGACGCGCGGCTCCGCGCGCTCCCGGGCGGCCCGGGCGGCGGCGATGGCACCGGCGGCGGGCCCGGACTCGACGAGGCGGATCGGCAGCCGGCGGGCGTCGGGCGGCAGCGCGATCCCGCCCGACGACTGCATGATGTACAGCTGCCCGGGGATGCCCAGTCCCGCGAGCCGCCGCTCGAGGTCCGCCAGGTACCGGGCCATCAGCGGAGCCACGTAGACGTTGGCGGCGGTCGTCGAGGCGCGCTCGTACTCGCGGATCTCGGGCACCACCTCCGAGGAGCACGCGACCACGGCCTCGGGGAGGCGCGCGCGGGCCAGCTCGGCGAGGCGACGCTCGTGCGCCGGGTTGACGTAGGCGTGCAGCAGACAGATCGCCACGGCCTCGACGCCCTCGTCGGCCAGCGACTCGACGACCCGGCTCGCCGCCGCCTCGTCGAGCGGGTGCAGCACGCTGCCGTCCGCCAGGAGCCGCTCCGGCACCTCGCGACGGAGATGGCGCGGCACCAGCGGAGGCGGCGGGTCGATGGAGAGGTCGTACATGTCGTAGCGCCCCTCCCGCCGGATCTCCAGCGCGTCGCGGAACCCCGCGGTGGTGAGGAGGGCGGTGCGGGCGCCCTTGCGCTCGATGAGCGCGTTGGTGGCGAGCGTGGTGCCGTGGACGACCGCGATCACGCTCCCCGCCGGGACGCCGGCCTCCGCGAGGAGCGCGAGGAGGCCCTGCTCGACGCCCTGCGCCGGGTCCTTGGGCGTGGTGAGAACCTTGCCCACGCGCACGGCGCCGCTCGCCTCGTCGACCACCACGAGGTCGGTGAACGTCCCGCCGATGTCCACTCCGGAGCGCGCCGGCACGGCGGCCAGTGTACACGCTCGGTCCCCGGGCGGCGAGGTCGGCTCGGGCCGCCGGCACGTCGGGTGCAACAGCGTGATCCATGGCCGCGGAGTCGCGCGCCGCCGTCCTCGCCGCCCTGCTCGGCAATGGTGCCCTCGCCGTCCTGAAGGGCATCAGCGCCGCCCTGACGGGGAGCGCGGCGATGCTGGCCGAGACGTTCCACTCCATCGCCGACACCGGAAACCAGGCTCTCCTCTTCCTGGGCATGCGTCTCGGCAAGCGGCCGCCCGACGCCGACCACCCGTTCGGCCACGGCAAGAACGTCTACTTCTGGGCGTTCGTGGTGTCGGTCATGCTCTTCAGTCTCGGCGGCGCCTTCTCGATCGGGGAGGGGGTGCGCAAGTGGCTTCACCCCGCGGAGGAGGCCGGGGGCGCCTCGTGGGCCTTCGCCGTGCTGGCCGGCGGTTTCGTCTTCGAGACGATCTCCCTGGGCGTCGCGCTGCGCTCCCTCTGGCAGGCGAAGGGCGAGGAGACGGTGGCCGAGTACTGGCGCGAGACACGCGACCCGACGCTTGTCACCGTCGTCCTCGAGGACTCGGCGGCGCTGCTGTCGCTCGTCGTCGCCGCGGTGGGGCTGACGCTGGTGCAGGTGACGGGATCCTCCCTCTGGGACGCCGTGGCATCCGCAATCATCGGCGCCATGCTGATCGGGGTGGCCATCGTGCTCGCCCTCGAGAGCTACAGCCTGCTGATCGGGGAGTCCGCGCCGCGCGACACGGAGGCTCGGGTTCGCGGCATCGTCACGTGCGAGGCCGCCGTGGACCGGCTCGTCAGCCTCAAGACCCTCTACCTCGGCCCGCGGTCGATGCTCACGGTGCTCCAGGTGGAGTTCCAGGACGGCCTGAGCACGCGCGAGATCCAGGCGGCCGTCGAGCGCGTCCAGGGCTCCGTCGCGAGCGCCTTCCGGAGATCGACGAGCCGGGACCTGGTGATCGTGGAGCCGTCCACGCGGCGAGCCCGGGACGCCCGTGCCGCCTGAGCGCCGGCGGCACGGGCGTTGCAAACCGTCCGATGCAGTGGAGGCCGCCTTTTTCGCTGCGGGACCGTCATGACGCGTCCCGACCGTGCAGGGTGGGCGGAACGAGCTCTCGGCAGCACCGCGCTGGCCGCCCTCGTCGTCGTCACGCTCTTCGTCGTCTGGCGCGCCGGTGAGGTACTCCTCGTCGCCTTCGCCGGCGTGATCCTCGCGCTCTCGCTGCGCGGCGCCTCCGACTGGCTGGCGGCGCGGCTGCCCCTCGGGCCGCGGCCGGCGGTGGGGCTCGTCGCGCTGACCGTCGTGGGCGTGTTCGTCGGCGCCGGCTGGCTGCTCGCCGACGAGCTGGCGAACCAGCTCGACGAGCTGACCCAGCGTCTGCCCCGCGCGGTCCAGCAAGTGACCGACCGGCTCCGCCAGTACGAGTGGGGCCGGTTCCTCCTCGACGGCGTGCCGACTCCGGATTCGGGCATGGTCGCCACCGCGACCGGCGCGCTGTCCACGACCCTGGGGACGGCCCTCGGCCTCATCGCCAACGTCGTCATCGTCGCCTTCGTCGCCCTCTACGTCGCCCTCGACCCGCGCACGTACATGCGGGGCGCGCTCGCCGTCGTGCCGCACCGTCACCGGCCGCGCGCCCGTGAGATCCTGCACGCCCTCGGGGTGACCCTGCGGCGCTGGCTGCTCGGGCGGCTGGTCGCGATGCTGCTCATCGGCGGGCTCACCGCCCTCGGGCTCTGGGTCATCGGCGTCCGGCTCTGGCTCACGCTCGGGCTGCTCGCGGGGCTGCTCAACTTCATTCCGTACATCGGACCGCTCGTGTCCTTCGTGCCGGCCGCGCTCCTCGCGGCCCTCGACGGGCCGACGAAGGCGCTCTGGGTGGGCGCGCTGTACCTGGCGGTGCAGACGCTCGAGAGCTACGTGGTCACACCGCTCGTCGAGCAGCGCGCGGTCTCGCTGCCGCCCGCCATGACCCTGACCGCCCAGGTGGTTCTCGGCGTCATCTTCGGGTTCACGGGCCTGCTGGTGGCGACGCCGCTGACCGCAGTGGCGATGGTGATGGTGGACAAGCTCTACGTGGAGGACACCCTGGGCGAGCCGGGGAGCGCGGAGCCCCCGTCCCGGGCGCGCGCGGCTTGACGCCGCGGCCTCGCGGCGGCGCTCACTCCTCGTTCGCGAGCATCTGATCGAGCGTCTGTCGTCGCCTCAGCAGGCGCAGCGCGCCGTCCGGCTCGAGCATCACCTCTGGCGCCTGCGGATACGAGTTGTAGTTGATCGTCGACATCGCCGCGCAGTAGGCGCCGGCGCCCCCGACGACGACCAGGTCGCCGATCCGCGGGCGCGGCACCCACCGCGGTCCCAGCGCCTCGGGATCGCCGGGGGCGGGGGTCAGGATGTCGCCCGACTCGCAGCACGGTCCGACGAAGACGACCTCCGCCGCGTCGCGCCCCGGGGCCAGCACGTCGATCGGGTGCTGGGCACCGTAGAGCGACGGTCGCGTCACCTCCGTCATGCCCGCGTCGAGCTTCGCGAAGAGGTAGCCGCTCGATCCGGTATCGACGACGTCGACGCAGGTGGCGAGGACGGCCCCCGCCCGCGCCACCAGGTACGTGCCCGGCTCGATCTCGAGGTGGAGCCGGCGGCCCTCGCGCGCGCGGAACGCCTCGATCTCGGCACGGACGTGGCCGGCGACCTCCGCGATGTCCACCGTCGGCTCCTCGGGCATCCGGCCGACCTTGAACCCGCCTCCGAGGTTCACCGTGCCGGCGTCCGGGAGGCGGGCGGCGAGGTCGAGCGTCATGCGGGTGACGCGCTTCCAGACCTCGGGATCCGTGCCGGAGCCGATGTGCGAGTGCAGCGTGCGGATCGTCAGGCCGTGCCGGGCGGCGATCGCCTTCACCTCGTCGAGGTACTCGTGCCAGATCCCGAAGCTCGCGCCGGGGCCGCCCGTGTTCGTCCGCCTCGTCGATCCGCTCCCGAGCCCGGGATTCATGCGGACGGCGACGGCGGCGCCGGGCGCGGCCCGGCCGAAGGACTCGAGCTGGTGCAGCGAGCAGGCGTTGAGGACGATGCCGCGGCGGACGTGCTCGGCGGGCCGGATCGACGGCATCTGGGCGGTGAGCTGGATCTGCGACGGCGCGAACCCCGCGCGCAGCGCGCGCTCCACCTCCCAGTCGCTGGAGGCGTCGATGTGAAGGCCCAAATCGCGGAAGAGGGTGAGGATGCCGCGGCTCGGATTCGCCTTCATCGCGTAGCGGAGCGTGAGCCCGTACGGGGCCGGGAAGGCCAGGACCTGGCGCGCCGTCGATTCGAGCAGCGTCCGGTCGTACACGTAGCACGGCGTGCCGAACCGCTCCCGCACCTCCGCCGCCTTGTCCAGCGTCAGGAAGGGCGTCCGCGCCGTCTCCTCGCCGGTCATGGTGCCTCTCGTCGCCATCGAGCCCTCCCGCTCCACGATCGAACCCGAACAGGGGAAGTACCACGGCGATGCCGTTGCCGCAATCGGCCGGCGGCCACTACGTGGACGAGACCGGGTTCCGCAACCGGTACGATTCGGCGAGGGCGCGCTTGAGCGTCTTGCCGGCGACGTTGCGGGGGAAGTCGTGCACCACCATCACGTCGGTGACCCGCTGGTACCTGGCGGCGACACGTTCGTTCACCCAGGCCAGGAGCGCCGCCGGAGTCACGGCGCCCGGCCGCCGCAGCCGCACGGCCGCGACCGGGGTCTCCCCCCACCGTGGGTCCGGCACCCCGAAGACGGCCGTCTCGCGCACGTCCGGGTGGCCGGCGAGGATCTCCTCGATGTCGCGGGGATAGACGTTCACGCCGCCGGAGATGATCATGTCCTTCTTGCGATCGACCAAGTAGAGGAAGCCGTCCTCGTCGACGTAGCCCAGGTCGCCCGAGCGGAGCCAGCCGTCGGGGATCGCGGTGGCGGTGAGGTCCGGCCGCCCGTGGTAGCCGGCCATCATCAGCGGCCCCCGGCCGCAGATCTCGCCGACCTCGCCGGGGGCCGCCTCGCCCCCGTCGTCGCGCAGGATCCGCATCTCGTAGAACGCGCACGGCACGCCAACGGAGGCCGGCTTCCGCTCGGCGTCGTCGCGGTCGAGAACGGTCATGAAGCCCTCGGTGAGGCCGTACAGCTCGTAGAACCGGCCCGGCAGGGCGGCCATGAGCCGCCGCTTGTGCTCGAGATGGAGCGGGGCGCCCACCGTCAGCACCATCTCCAGCGAGGCGAGGCGCGCCGGATCGAATGCCGGGCTCGCCAGCAGGGCGATGATCTGGGAGGGCACGAGCACGATGTGGGTGACACGGCTCCGCTCGATCTCGGTGATCACGGCGTCGGCGTCGAAGGCCCGGTGGAGGA
>JAICGY010000036.1 GCA_025922915.1 Candidatus Methylomirabilota bacterium
ACGAGGTCGCGAGGTCTCCCTCGATCTCCATCCGGGCGTTGAAGCGGGTCAGCCCCGTGTAGACGTGCTCGTAGAAGTTGGTCGAGGCGAAGGCGAACGAGATGTGGGGATCGAGGCCCACCGCGTCGTCGTCGTTGCCGACGACGAGGGTGCCGCCCCGCTTCTGCGCGGCCGCCGGCGAGGGCGCCGCGAGCGCCGCCACCAGGACTCCGAGCGCGGCCGCGAGCATCCGACGTCGTGTCATGCCGGGTCTCCTCTCTCGATGGTGCAGGTCACGCACGTTCCGCGTCGTACACGATCCGGCCGCCGACGATCGTCTTCTCCACGGGGACGTCCTTGATCGCCCACGGGTCGACGGCCAGCGGGTTGGCGCCCAGCACCGCCATGTCGGCCAGCTTGCCCGGCTCGAGCGAGCCCTTGATCCCCTCCTCGAACGAGGCGTGGGCGCCGTGGAGCGTGTACATGCGCAGCGCCTCCCGGGCGGTGATCCGCTCGCCGGGGCCGATGTCCGCGCCCGAGCGCGTCCGCCGGCTCACCGCGCACGCCATGCCCCACAGGGGGTTCGAGGGCCAGACCGGATCGTCGGGCGTGCACACCGGACAGTCCGAGTGGGCGCAGGCGGGCAGGCCGAGGTCGAGCGCGGTGCGGGCCGGCACCATGCCGGCCGCGCGCTCCGGGCCGATGAACTCGCCGATGTGCTGGTCGCCCCAGAACCACGGGTGGAACAGGAAGAAGTTCGGCACGATCCCGAGCGCCCGCATGCGCTCGAGGTCCTCGCGCGCCGGACAGAGCGCGTGCTCGATCCGGTGGCGCGGGTCCGGCCGGGGGTGCGCGCGCATCGCGCGCTCGAGGGCGTTCACGGCGACGGTGATCCCCCAGTCGCCCTGGGCGTGGATGGCCACCTGCCAGCCCAGACGGTGTGCCTCGGCCACCCGCTCGTCGGCCTCCTCCTGCGTGTACCGGAGCCCCTCCCAGCCCCGGGTCGGGCGGGTGACGTACGGCTCGCGGAACGCGCACGTGAAGCACTGGATGGAACCGTCCATGAACATCTTCACCGCGCCCAGCCGCAGGCGCTCGTCGCCGAAGCCGGTCCGCAGGCCGATGTCCCGCTCGAGCGCGAACTCCGCGTAGCGCATCAGGTACGCGCGCACCGCGAAGCGGCCCTCGTCCACGACCTCCTGGTATGCCCGGTAGGACTCGGGCCGCGGAGTGGCGCCGGCGTCGTGCACCGACGTGATCCCGAGCTTCAGGTAGAGGTCGCTGATCGCGGCCAGCCCGTCCTTCAGCTCGGCCAGTGTCGCCGGGGGCGGGGCGTGCCGGATCGCCACCACGTCGCGCAGCACGCCGGTCGGCTCGCCGTGCCCGTCGCGCTCGATCACCCCGCCGGCGGGGTCGGGGGTGTCGCGGCTGATCCCCGCCGCCTGCAGGGCCCGCGAGCTCGCGGCGCACGCGTGGCCGCCGCGGATCGTGATGAGGACCGGGTTCCCGGGCGCCGCCTTGTCGAGCTCCCACCGGGTCGGCCACCGCCGCTCCCGCATGCCGTTCGGGTCGTAGTTACGGCCGCCGATCCACGCGCCAGGCCGGGCGGCCGCCGCGCGCTCCCGCACCAGCGCCAGCGCCTGCTCCACCGACGGCACCAGCTCCGCCGCCAGGTTCAGCTGTGCGAACGAGTACCGGAACTCGCCCACGTGGACGTTGTGGGTGTGGGAGTCGATGAAGCCGGGCGTGACCGTCCGGCCCCGCAGGTCGAGCACCCGCGTCGCGGGGCCGATGAGGCTGCTGACGTCCGTGTCGCGGCCGACGGCCAGGATCCGGCCCGCGCGCACCGCGACCGCCTCGGCCACGCTGTCGGCCGCGTCCACCGTCAGCACGGTCGCGCCCCGCAGGACGAGGTCGGCCCGCAGGCTCATGCGGGGGCGCCGCTCACGGCTTCTCGCCCCGCCCCAGGCGGACCTGGATGTCGTCGATGCACGGGAGCAGGTCCGCGATCGTGTCCACGACGTAGTGGGCGCCGGAGGCCCGCATCCGCGCGTACGCCCGCTCGCGCCGCGGCGCCTGCTCGGCCGGCGGGAGGGCTTCCCACTCGGCGAGCGTGAGCCCGACCTCGTTGCCGCTGACCGCCAGCCCGACCGTCCACATCCCGCCGTTCAGCCCCTCCTCCACGCCGGGCAGCGTGTCGTCCACCTTCACGCACGCCTCCACGGGCGAGACCTGGAGGTTCATCATGTTCTGCAGGCACATGTACGGCAACGGACGCCCGGCCGGCACGTCCTGCGCGCAGACCGTGGAGTCCGGCTCGTAGCCCTGCTGCTTGGCGTCGCGGAGGTTGATCGCCATCATGTCGCGCAGGTACCCCGTGGTGGAGCCGATCTTGATGTTTCGCGCCCGCAGCGCGGCGACGACCTCGAGGGTGCCCGGGATGAGCGCGGAGTAGTCGGACAGGCACTGCAGCTGGAGGGGGACGAACTCCGCGAACATCCGGTCGACGTCCGCCTCGCCGGGCGGCTGCCCGTGGGTCTCCTCCCACCGGCGCCGGACCTCCGGGATCTGCGTGATCCGCTGGATGTGCACCCGCTTGTGCGCGCCCATGGGCGCCCGCGCCTCCGCCATGGTGATCGGCACGCCGGCGCGCTCGAAGACCCGCACGAACACGACGGCGGGCGCCATGCAGCCGAAGTCCATGGTCGTGCCGGCCCAGTCGAGGAGAACGGCCTGGATCCTGCCCTGGTACGCGCGCCGGTAGACGAAGCTCATCGAGAAACTCCTGGGGGACGCGTCGCGGGGGCGGTCATCCGACACGGTTGAGAGCGAGGTCGAACACGTCGAAGTTGCGGACGGCCGCCGCGCCGGCCCCGCCGCGCGTGCGGCGGTTCAGCAGGAGCGGCACGCGCTGCTCGGTCAGCCCGCCGTGCGAGCGCAGGGGGACGTCGAGACCGGAGAGGTCGTGGCGCGCCGCGCTGGTGCCGATGACCACGCGGCGCTCGCCGATGGCGACGACGTCGCCCATCCGGTCCGGCGGGAGCTCGAAGCGCGCGCACGCCGCCGGGCGGGCGAGGACGCATTCCATGCCCGGCAGCCCCGCCAGGCGCGCGACCGCGACCTCCGGATCCGCGTCGGCCGGCAGGTAGACGGTGGCGAACGAGCCGAGGGCGCCGTGGTGGACGACGTACGGATCCGTGATGGGCAGGATCACGCGGGCCCGGCCGGCGCCGAGCCAGCCGTCGAGGACGTCTTGAAGGTAGACGATCCGCGGCGCGCCCGCCCCGTCGGTCTTGGCGTTCATGCCGTGGTCGCCGGTCACGGCGACGGTGGCGCCCAGTCCATCGAGCTTGGCCAGGTAGCGGTCCAGCATGCCGTAGAAGACGTTCGCCTCCGGCGTGCCGGGCGCGTGCTTGTGCTGCACGTAGTCGGTCGTCGACAGGTACGTGACGTCGGGCCGGAACGTCTCCATGAGGCGGACGCCGGCGGCGAGGACGAACTCGCTGAGCTCGGCGCTGTAGACCGACGGCAGGGGCTGGCCCACGAACGCGAGCGCGTCGGCGAGCCCGTGCTCGGTCTCGGTCGTCGCGTCGGCCTTCTCGGAGGAGAAGCAGATGCCGCGGACACCGTGGCCGAGCAGCCGGCGCAGCTTGTCCTTGGCCGTCACCACGGCCACCGTGCCGCCCGTCGCGGCGACGGCGGCGAGGATGCTCCCCGCGCGCAGATAGCGCGGGTCGTTCATCATCACCTCGGCGTCCGCCTCGCGGTCGTAGAAGTAGTTGCCGCAGATCCCGTGCACCGCCGGCGGCGCCCCGGTGACGATGGAGAGGTTGTTGGGATTCGTGAAGGTGGGGACGACCGCGTCGGCCACCTGGGCCGAGCCCCCCGTGAGCACCTCGCCCAGGAAGGGCGCGGCGCCGGCCGCCACCGCCTCGGTCACGTAGTCGGGCTCGCAGCCGTCGACGCACACGACGACGAGCGGCCGGTCGGGCCACCGGTAGCGGCGGCCGTTCACCTCGACGGGACCGCTGGACATGTTCACCGCACCTCCTCGCCGCGGCATCGGGCGCGGTCAGCCTCGCCCGTCCCGCCCCCCCGAGTCAAATGCCCACCGTTGGTCCGAGGTCTCCGGTCGACCGGGCGGGAGCGAGCGTCGCGTCGGTCTCGGCGACGAGGTGGATCGCGTAGACGAAGAACGGCGCGTGCTCGGGCACGCGGGCGTCCGCGGTCTCGCGGAAGGCGAGCGCGTCGGCGGCGGCATCGAAGAGGTGGTAGCGGCTGAGCCGCGGCGCCCACCGCGGCGCGAGGGCGGCGCGCTCCTCGGCCCGGTAACCGCAGTTGCTGAGGCCGCTGACGAGGGAGCCGTCCGCGACGTCGAAGCCGAGGAGCGGCCATCCCGGATCGACCCGCGGCGGGCGCGTCACCGTCGGGTGGGGCCCCGCGTGCCCGGCGTCGACGCCTTGCTGACGATGCCAGGCGATCGCGATGACCGCGTGCGCGGGCGGCCGCCACCCCGGCTGCGTCGTCGCGTAGCGCCGCATCGCCTCCACGTCGTCCCACAGCCCGGCGTTGGCGCCCGTCCACGCCGGGGCCTTCAGCCCGGCGAAGCCGTGGCGCTCGCGCTCGGCGGCATCCATGCCGATGCCCTGGCCGGTGTCGAAGAGCGAGGGCCAGGCCGCCACGTCGACCGACAGCACGGGCTCGGCATCGCGCCGCAGCAGGAAGTCCCGGCGCCGGGCCTCCGCCCACCCCTCCGCGTGGCGGGCCCCGAGCGCTCTCAGGTCGAATCCCAGCAGCATGACGCTGGACGGCATGGCGCTGGCAACTATACTGCACGGTGGTGGGCGGCCCGGCGGGGCAGTTTCTGCCGCTTCCTTCCCCTCGCCGCCTCTCCGAAGCGGAGCGGCGTCAGGAGAGCGGACGGGCCGACCATCATCGCCGTGTCCGACTCGACGGCGCACCGGTTGCAACAGCCGCCGACATGGCCAACATCGACTCCACGATCGCGCTGGTCAGCACCACGCTCCTCGCCCTCATCGCGCTCGGCGTGTGGCGTCTGACCGGCTGACCTGCCGCTGACGCGGCGCGCGGCCGGCCCCGACCCCGTGCGGATGGTTGGTGAGCCCGGCGGCCACGGTCCCGAGGAAACCGCCCGACGAGTGGCCCGGCCCCGGCTGCAGAGCGGGGAGCTACCCTCCGAGGATCCCCGGACGATGTGGGGAGGCCCCGCCCTGGGTACCTCCACGTGCGCCGTCTGCAGCCAGCCGATCACGCGCGGGATCGAGTTCGAGCTCGACTTCGGGCCGGCCCGGCGTCTCTTCATGCACGGCCCCTGCTTCTTCGCCTGGGACGGCGAGCGCCGCGACGCGGGCGGGGCCGGACGCCCGGAGCGGGCGCCGTGATGCCGCAGGCATGGAGCGGCCCGCTCAGCGCACCGCGAAGACCCGGGCCTTGAGGCGACGCGGCACCCAGGCGGCCAGCAGCCGGGCCGCGCGCGCCACCCGCTCCAGCGACTCGGGGCTGCCGGGCCAGTAGCGGAGGATCAGCGCGCGATCGACCCAGTTCAGCAGCCCGTCCACGACGAGGGCGGCGAGCAGCAGGTCGTCCACGTAGCCGAGCCACGGGATGAAGTCGGGCACGAGGTCGATCGGGCTCGCCAGGTAGACGGCGGCCGCCGCCAGCGCGATCTTGACCGGTCGCGGCAGGGTCGGATCGGCGACGAGCCGGGCGATCAGGCGGGCGAGCTGGGGCAGCGCGCGCAGCAGCTCGCTCACGGAGGCGGCATCCCGCGCGCCCGCCTTACTCCAGGCTCTCGGCCACGAGTTCGCTGACGTCCTTGACCGCCAGCCGCTCCTCCGCCTCCGTGACCTTCCGTCCGAGGTCGACCATCGCGAGACAGAACGGGCAGGCGGTGGCCACGACGGTCGCGCCCGTCTCCAGCAGCTCCTCGGTGCGGATGATGTTGACGCGCTTGCGCGACGCCACCTCCATCCACATGTGCCCGCCCCCGCCGCCGCAGCAGAGTCCCCGCTCCCGGGCGCGGGGCGGGTCGACGACGCGGAGCCCCGGCACCGCCGCCGCGGTCCTCCGCGGGGCGTCCATGATCCCGTTGTAGCGGGCGAGGTAGCAGGAGTCGTGGAAGGCGACCGTCGCCGCGAGGGGCTTGATCGGCTTGATGCGCCCGGCCTGCACGAGCTCGTCGATCACGACGGAGTGGTGGACGACCTCGTAGGTGCCGCCGAACTGAGGGTACTCGTTCTTCAAGGTGTTGAAGCAGTGCGGACAGTGCGTGATGATCTTCCTGAACCGGTACTGGCCGAGTGCCTCCACCGTCATCTGGGCGACGGTCTGGTACAGGTACTCCTCCCCGAGCCGCCGTCCGACCTCCGCGCAGCACGTCTCCTCGGCCATCACCGCGAAGGACACCCCCGCCTTGCGGAGGATCGCGACGACCGACCGGGCGATCGCCTGGTTGCGCTTGTCGTAGGACGCCGAGCACCCGACCCAGTAGAGGTACTCGACCTCCTGGCCCGCCTCCAGCACCGGGACGTCCAGCCCGTCGGCCCAGGCCAGCCGCTCCGCCGCCGGCAGGCCCCACGGGTTCCCGGCCCGCTGGATGTTCTGCAGCGACTGGGGCGCCGTCGAGGGCAGCGCGCCCTCGGAGAGCGTGAGGTGGCGCCGGAGATCCAGGATCGTGTCGACGATGTCGATGAACGCCGGGCACTCCTGCACGCAGGCCATGCACGTCGTGCACGCCCACAGCTCGTCCGGCTTGATCAGCTCGCCGTGGATGGGCCCCGGCAGCTCGCCATGCAGGTGCCGCTTGAGCTTCACGATCACCTGCTTGGGGCTCAGCGCGGTGCCCGACAGGTAGGCCGGGCACGCCGCCTGGCAGCGCCCGCACTCCACGCACGCGTCGAAGTCGAGCCGCCGCTTCCACGAGAACTCCTCGAGCTTCGAGATCCCCAGCCGCTCCGCGTCCTCGATGTTCTCGATCTTCGCCATCGCGCCCCGCGGGGTGAGCTTGGAGAAGAAGATGTTGAGCGGGGTCGTGACGAGGTGGGCGAAGTACGAGTAGGGCACGATGGCCACGAAGACGAGCGAGATCGCCGCGTGGAAGAGCCAGATGCCGAGGTGGGTCGCGCGCAGCGCCCCCTCCGACAGGCCGGCACCGAGCATCGCCTGCCCGAGCGCCCAGCCGACGGGGGACCAGGGCCCCCACCACGGCTGCACCACGGCGAGGCGGCACGCCTCCATGACGAACCCGGTCAGGTTGATGACGAACAGCAGCGCGAGGACGTTCGCGAAGCGCGCGGTGGGATCCACGCGGTGCGGCCGCACCACGAAGCGCCGCCAGACGGCCATGCCGAGCCCGACGACGAAGAAGAGGCCGAAGAGGTCGAGCGTCAGCTCGTAGGCGAGGTAGAAGTTGCCCCGGAGGAGCTTCCACCCGAACAGCGGCAGCGTGATGTCCCAGTCGATCGTGGCCAGCACGGTGCCCATGAAGAGCGCGAGGAATCCCCAGAACATGATCGCGTGCATGACGCCCGGGTACGCCTGCGACAGCGTCCGCACCTGCCCCAGCGCGTGCTTGGCGACGAGCTTCACCCGGTCGGGGATCCGGTCGAAGCGGTCCTCCGGCAGACCCTGCCGCCACAGCGCGACGCGCTGCCAGAACCCGTAGGCGAAGATCGCGATGGCCACGGCGCCGCCGACGTAGAGGACGACTTGCGCCCAGCCGGGCACGTTCCAGAACGTGTCGCGAAACGGCACACCACCGGTCATGAGGGCTCCAACGATATCATGGGCAGCAGGCGGGCCGCGGCCGTGTACGGGTCGAGGTGCCCCGCGGCGACCGCATCGAGGATCGCGCGGAACGGCTCGTCGCGCGCCTGGCGGTGCAGCCGCGCCCGGAACTCGTCGGTCAGGAGCGTCTCCACCTCGGCGGCCAACCGCTCGCCGCGGCGGCTGGCCAGCACCCCGCTCGCCTCCAGCGCCGCGCGGTGTCGCCGGATCTCCGCGAGCAGCTCGGTGACGCCCACGTCGTGCTGCGCCTGCAGCGACAGCACCGGGACCTCCCAGTCCACGTCCTTGCGCGACGTCGGGCTCGCGTGGTGCAGGTGCGCGGCGAACCGCAGCTCCGCCATGAGCCCGGGCGCCCCCGTGCGGTCGGCCTTGTTGACGGCGAAGATGTCGGCGGCCTCCATGAGGCCCGCCTTCATCGTCTGCACGGCGTCGCCCGACTCGGGGACGAGCACGACGACCGTCGTGTCGACGAGCTGCATGACGTCCAGCTCCGTCTGGCCGACGCCCACCGTCTCGACGAGGACCCACGGGTGGCCGGCGGCGGCGAGGAGCCGGATCACCTCGCCGGTGGCGCGGGCGAGCCCGCCCACCGAGCCCCGCGTCGCCATGCTGCGGATGAACACGCCGGGGTCCAGGGCGTGCGCCTGCATCCGGATGCGGTCGCCGAGCACGGCGCCGCCCGTGAACGGGCTCGACGGGTCGACGGCGACGATGCCGACGCTGTCGCCCGCCGCGCGCAGGTGCGCGGTCAGCCGGTCGACGAGCGTGGACTTGCCGGCTCCGGGCGGCCCCGTGACGCCCACCACGTACGCGTCGCGCGACCGCGGATGGAGCGCCTTCATGATCTCGGGCACCGCGGGCGACCGGTTCTCGACCAGCGTGATGAGGCGCGCGAGGGCCAGGCGGTCGCCCCGCAGCACGCGCTCGACGAGGGCCTGCGGGTCGCGCGACGGGGGGCGGGCGTCGGGTGCGGTCATCGGCGCAGCGGCGGGATTGTAACACCGCGCGGAGGGGCGCGGCGGCGGAGGGCGGCCGCGGGGCCGCCCTCCCGGGAAGCTACCGCGCCCGGAGGGCCGTCGCCCGCGCCCTCACTTCTTCAGCTCGGGTCCGCGGAACGTGTCGTGACACGCCGTGCACGTCGTGCGGCCCAGATCGGCCACCGCGGCGCTCGTGGCCTGCGTGTTCCCCCCGCGCGCCGTGGCGGCCAGCGCGGACGCCTTCGTCTCGAGGGTCTTCGCGTATCCCTCGAACTCGGACCGCTTCTGCCAGATCTCCGGCTTGGCCCGCGACGTGTCGGGGTCGAGCGAGCCCGGCGGAAACAGCGACGGGATCCGCCGCGCCGTCGTGACCAGCGTCTCCGCGTCGGAGGCGACCGCCTGGACCTGGCCGGCCTTCATCTTGTTCGAGATCGAGCGCATCGCCGCGCCCTGCTCCTTCATCAGCTTCTGACGCGCCGCGATGCTCTCCGCGCCGCTCGTGGTGGACGACTGGCCGGTGGCGCAGCCGGCCGCCAGGATCGTGCTCGCCATCAACAGCCCTGCGGGGAGCCACAGTCTCATCGTCTGGCCTCCTGTGGGGCGCAGCGCGCCCGGGTCGAGTCGCTACGGCCGCCTCTCGATCCTGCTCTTCACTGCGGGGACGCTCTTGAGGAACTGCGCGATCGCCATGCGATCGGCCAGCACGAGATCCTTGTAGCCGGCCAGCGTGCCGTCGATGACTTCGGCCATGAGCCCCCCGGCGACGTCGCCATCGGGTCGGAGACCCGTGCCGAGGTATTCCGCGATCTCCTCGACGGTCCAGCGGCCGATGCCGGTCTCCGGATCGGGCGTGATGTTCGGGACGGTGGCCCCCTCCGGTCCGGTGGCGGTGCCGGCCAGGAACCGGCTCGTGTCCGGCGCCATGGTCAGGGTCCGCGGCGTGTGGCACTCCCCGCAGTGGGCGACCGCGCGCACCAGGTACTCGCCCCGGGCCACGCCCGAGGTCGGCGCCTTCGCGGGCGGCGTCTCCCGCGGCGCGAAGGCGGCGAGCCAGGCGGGCAGGAAGACCGACTCGAAGAGCGGCACCGTGATCCGCCGGGGCTCGTTCCGCCGCGCGACCGGCGGCACCGTGCGCAGGAAGGCGACGAGCGCCTGCAGATCCTCCTGGGCCATGCCGTTGAACACGGGATACGGGTGCACGGGCAGCAACCGCTCGCCGTCGGGACGCCGGCCGGTCCGGATGGCCGCGATGATCTCCGCGTCGGTCCACGTCCCGATGCCCGTCTGCCGGTCAGGGGTGATGTTGGTGGAGTGGACGGTCCCGAACGGCCCGTCGTAGCGCCGGCCCCCCGCGTTGACGGGCCCGTCCGGCACGGTGTGACAGCCGCAGCCCCCCGTCGCCCCGAAGATGTAGCGCCCGCGCAGCACCTCGTCGGCCGCGGTCGGCCCCTGGGCGAGCGCCCCGGCGGGCCAGACCAGGACGAGCAGCGTCAGCAGGCCGACGGTGCCGAAGCCAAGCGGCATCGCGGTACCAACCCGTCAGCTCGCCTCGCGGTTCCCGCGCGGCACTGCGTCGAGCCGCGCCTCCATCACCAGAGCGTCCTCACCGGTGTCGTAGTAATAGCCGCGGCGCCGGCCCACGACGTGGAAGCCGAAGGAGTCGTAGAGCGCCCGCGCCTCCTCGTTGCTCGGCCGCACCTCGAGGGCCACCACGCGGAACCCGCGGGCCCGCGCGTCGGCGATGGCCGTCCCGAGCAGGTCGCGCCCGATGCCCCGGCGCCGGGCGTCCGGACGGACCGCGATGTTGGTCACGTGCAGCTCGTCGGCGATCTCCCAGACGCAGAGGTAGCCGACCACCCGCCCGGCGTCGCGCGTGACCCAGCAGCGCGCGACCCGGTTCTGCTGCATCTCGTAGAGGAAGGCGCCGCGCGACCACGGCATCGTGAACGAGGCACGCTCGATGGCGAGGACCTGGTCGAGGTCCTCGACGCGCATCCGGTCAAGCGTGAGCGAGGACACCGCGCTTGAGCTCCGCCTCGGACGGTCGCAGGTAGACCGGCGCGAGCGCGGCGCCGGACACGGTCTGGCCGCGGCGCAGGCGGCCGGCCCCGAGCGCGCCCACGATCGCCGGCGACGGCACCCGCGAGGGGGGCGGCAGCCGGCGCGCGTGCACGGAGTCCACGAGGCCGGCGCCGGGGCCGATCAGGAGCGTGGGAGCCTCGAGCCGGCGGGCGAGCGCCTCGGGGGGGAGCGCCACGTCGGCCCACTCCCGCCGCATCGCCCCGCCGTCCCACCGGTAGAGTGACGCGAAGACCTCGCCCTTGCGGGCGTCGATGACGGGACAGACGGGCAGCGCCGCCCACGGCACGCCGGCGGCCATGGCGTCGAGCGTCGGCACCGCGGCGACCGGCAGCCCGAGCGCGAGCGCGAGCCCCTTCACCGTGCTCACCGCGATGCGGAGGCCCGTGAAGGACCCCGGCCCGACGGCGACGGCGAGCCCGGTCAGCTGGCTGGCCCTCCACCGCGCGTCCGCGAGCACGCGGTCGACGGCGGCCAGGAGGCGCTCGGAGTGCGTGACGCTCACGTCGAGGACGTACTCGGCCACGAGATGATCGTCCTCGAGCAGGGCCACGCCGCCGGCGAGCGTGGAGGTCTCGACGGCCAGGACGCGCATACGAGCGGGAGTCTAGCATGCGGGCGTGCGATAATGGCCGGCAGGAGGTCCGGATGAGCGCCGCCCCCAGGAAGGATCCCGCCGCCGTCGAGTTCGAGGTACGGGAGAAGATCCACCTCGAGATCCTCAAGCGCACCGGTGCCTACCACGCCAACGACCACATGCTGCTTCCGTCCGGGCAGCACACGAGCGAGTACATCGAGAAGACCCTGGTCACGACCGAGCCGTCCTTCACCGAGGGGCTCGGGGGGGTGATCGCCAAGCACTTCGCGGCGTGGCCGATCGACGTCGTGCTGTCGACGGGGCCGGGCGCGCTCATCCTCTCGCACTGCGTGGCGCGCGCCCACCCCTCGCGCCCCGTCGTCGTCTACGGGATGAAGGCGGGCGTCGGCCGCGGGCGACGGCGGGTGACCCTGCCCATCGAGTTCCAGCGGCTCATCCGCCCCACCAGCCGGGTCCTCATCGTCGAGGATCTGGTCTCGAGCGGGACGACCGTGAATCTCCTGATCGAGCTGGTGGAGCAGCTGGGCGCGCAGGTGGTGGGCGTCGGCTGCCTCTGGCGCCGCACGTCGGTGGACGTCAACGGCAAGCCGGTGTTCAGCCTGGTGAGCCGCGACTTCCCGACCTACAGCCCCGCCGACTGCCCGCTCTGCCGGCGCGGCGTCCCACTCAACGAGGAGTTCGCTCGGCGCAGCGGCCAGCGCCGCTCCTCCTCCGTGCAGGAGCCCACCGGCTAGGCTGGTCACAAGGGCTCCGGGCGCCCCGGCGAACTCGTTACCGGCCCCGACGCTCGCACCGGCCAGGCGACGTGGCGGTGCCCGGGGCTACGCGCCCTCCCAGAGTCCCTCGGCCACGCCCGCCGTACGGTACGCGTCCCGGATCTTGTCGAAGTTCTTCGTCACGAGGAGACCGATCTTGGCGAACGGCTCGAAGACGGGCCCCTGGCCGCCGATGACGGGGAAGGCGACGGCCGGGCGCTTGTCCCATTGCGCCCGCACGACATCGCTCACCGTCCCCAGACGCGCGTAGAACTCCTCCCGACCCTGCTCGGCCCGCTTGACGATGGGCGTGATGACGCAGTCGACGGTCTGCCGGGCGCGCGCGCTCGCCTCCTCCATCGCGGCCTCCGCGAGGGGCACGACGGTGACGCCCAGCTCGCCGAGGAAGCGCTGCAGCAGCTGCCCGACCTTGTCCTGCAGCAGCAGCGCGGGAAGGCCGACGGTCTTGATGGACCGCCCGTCGAGCTCGTGCGCCTCGCCGTAGAGCTGGTGCTTGAGCCAGTCGACGTACGCGCGGTTCTCCTCGTCCTTCCACCACTCGCGGATCATCTTCTTGCCCCAGTAGCGGATGGTCGCGTAGTAGAGATCCCGCTTCAGGAGCTTCTGCGCGATGCCCCGCCACGAGTAGAACTTCTCCATGGCGCCGATCGCGCCCACCTGCAGCTCGTAGGGGCTCATCCGGCGCGGCTGGTGCACCGCGTGGTGCCCATCGTAGAGCGTCCAGTTGCGGCTGATGACGTACTTCTCGCCGTGCCCGTAGAGCGACTCCCAATCCGGCGAGCCGGGGATCGGCGTCAGGATCATGAACTGGATGGAGTCGATGTCGTGCTTGAGCGCGAACTCCGCCGTCGCGTCCAGGGTCTCGAGGTCGTCCTCGTCGGAGCCGACCACGAACATGCCGTGGATCCGGATCTTGTGCGCGTGGAAGAGCTCGATCGCCCGCTCGATCTTCGCCAGGTCCTGCTTCTTCTTGAACAGCTTGAGTGTCCGCGGGTTGATCGACTCGAACCCGACGTACACGTTGAAGCAGTTCGAGTCCCGCATCATCTCCAGGAGCTCCGGGTCGTCCACCGTCTCCGTCCGGACCTGGGCGCCCCACTCGGGCGTCAGGTCGCGATCGATCATCCCCCGGAGCAGCTCCTTCACCCGCTTCTTGTTGGCGGTGAAGATGTCGTCGGCGAAGAACGTGTACATGTTGCCCCGGTGGAGCTCGAGCTCCTGCAGGACGCGCTCGACCGAGTGGGTGCGGAAGGCGTGCCCGTACATGCCGGGCACCGAGCAGAACGTGCAGGAGTACGGACAGCCGCGCGAGGTCGCGACGGAGATGACGCCGCCCGGCTTCCAGCCCTCGATCAGGTGGTAGTCCGGGATCGGGTTGACGTCCAGGTTGGCGATCTTCGGCCGCTCCGGGTTGTGGACGATCCGGCCCTCCGGCGTCCGCCACGTGAGGTTCTGGATCTTCTCGAACCCGTCGCCGCGCGCGAGGGCCTCGGCCAGCTCCTGGAAGGCGAACTCCCCCTCGCCCCGGACGACGAAGTCGGCGTGCTCCATGCCCTCCTCGGGCAGGAAGGAGGTGTGCGTGCCCCCGAGCACGGCGATGCCGCCGGCTTCCCGCACCTTGTCGGCGAGCCGGTAGGACTGGGGTGCGGTCGAGGTGATGGCCGAGATGCCGACGAGGTCCGCGGCGAGCACCTCGGACATGTCGAGGGCCTGGATGTCCTCGATGTAGACGCGCACGTCGTACCCCTTCGCCCGCATGATCGTGCCGAGCAGGACCGAGCCGAGCCGCGGGATGCACACGCGGCTGTAGATGTGCAGGTGGGTCGACTTGGGCTCGACGAACACCAGCTTCTTGAGCGCGCGCTTCATGCTCGGGCTCCTCACGGAACGAAGGTTGGTTGTCGGGTTGGCGCCGGGGGTGCGGACGCTGGCCACACGCTACATCGCGGCTCCGGGCAAGTCAAAGTTGGCCGCACCCCGGGCGGGCCTGCCGGTCCCCGGCCCCCACATCTCGCCATGTCGGCCGACCCAGACCCCCATATGTTGGATTTTACCCTTGACAGGCGGCAGACACGGTCAGTAGCATGCGACCCGGATGCCATCTGGCCCCGAGGGAGGTGAGTTCGTGGCGAAGAAGAAGGCGGCCAAGACGAAGAAGAAGAAGTAACCCCGTCATCCACGGCGCCGCTCACGGCGCTCGGCCCTGTCGCCCTGCGGGCGCGGCAGGGCCGTTCCGTCTCGGGCACGCGGGGCGCTACTTGGTGGCCCGGACCACGGGCCGCGGCCGGGCCGGCGGCGGCTTGGGCTTGTCGTCCTTCAGCAGGCCCTTCACCTCGTCCATGAACTGCTGGATGTCCTTGAACTGCCGATACACCGAGGCGAAGCGGACGTAGGCGACCTGATCCAGCTTCTGCAGGTGCTCCATCACCATGTCGCCCAGCTCGAGACTCGAGATCTCCTTCTCCGCCCGCTCGTGCAGGCGCGCCTCGATGTCGGCGACGACGTCATCGACGGCCTGCACCCCGACCGAACGCTTCTCGCAGGCCTTGAGGATCGAGCCCCGCAGCTTCTGCCGGTCGAACGGCTCCCGGCGCCCGTCGCGCTTGACCACGTGCGGCAGCACATCCTCGATGTACTCGTACGTGGTGTAGCGGCGGTGGCACTTCAAGCATTCCCGGCGGCGACGGATGAACTCGCCGTCGCGGCCGACGCGCGAGTCGACGACCCGATCCTCCGTGTGGCCGCAGAACGGGCACCTCATCGGCCCCCTCCTCTGGCGTCGGCGCTCAGGCCGCCCGCTCCCGGTAGAGCGGGAACCGCGCCGTCAGCTCCTGGACCTCGCCCCGCACCGCGGCCTCCGTCGACGCGTCGCCCCGCGCCGCGAGCACCCGGTCGATCAGCGCCGCGACCTGCTGCATCTCCGGCTCCCGCATCCCGCGCGTGGTCAGCGCCGGCGTGCCGAGCCGGATCCCGCTCGTGACCATCGGGCTCCGGGTCTCGAACGGCACGGTGTTCTTGTTGACGGTGATCCAGGCGCGATCCAGCGCCTCCTGCGCGTCCCGGCCGGTGAGGTCGCGGTCGCCCAGGTCGACGAGGAGCAGGTGGGTGTCGGTGCCGCCGGTCACCAGCCGGTACCCGCGGGCGAGGAGCGCGTCGGCGAGGGCCCGGGCGTTGCGCACGATCTGCTCCTGGTAGGCCCGCCATTCGGGCGTCAGGGCCTCGCGCAGCGCGACCGCCTTGCCGGCGATGACGTGCATCAGCGGTCCGCCCTGCACGCCCGGCATCACCGTCCGGTCGAGCGCCGGCGCGTGCTCCGCGCGGCACAGCACCATGCCGCCGCGCGGGCCCCGGAGGGTCTTGTGCGTGGTCGTCGTCACGAAATCGGCGAGCCCGACCGGCGAGGGGTGCAGGCCCGCCGCCACCAGCCCGGCGGGATGGGCGATGTCCGCCATCAGCGCCGCGCCCACCTCGCGCGCGATCTCGGCGAACGGCGCGAAGTCGATGAGCCGCGGGAACGCCGACCCGCCGGCGATCACGAGCCGCGGCCGGTGGCGGCGGGCGAGGTCCCGCACCTGGTCGAGATCGATGCGCTCGGTGTCCCGGCGCACCCCGTACGCGACGATCGAGTAGAGCTTGCCGGAATAGTTGACGGGGCTGCCCGCCGTCAGGTGTCCCCCGTGCGCGAGGTTCGGGCCCAGGACGACGTCGCCCGGCTTGAGCAGCGTGAAGTAGACCGCCATGTTGGCCTGCGCCCCGGAGTGCGGCTGCACGTTGACGTGCTCGGCGCCGAAGAGCTGGCGCGCCCGCGCGATCGCCAGCTCCTCGACGACGTCGACGACCTCGCAGCCACCGTAGTACCGGCGCCCCGGGTATCCCTCGGCGTACTTGTTCGTGAGGACCGACCCGACCGCCTCCAGCACGGCCTCGGAGACGAAGTTCTCGGAGGCGATCAACTCGAGGTTGCGGTGCTGCCGCTCGGCCTCCTCGCGAAGGGCCTTGGCGACCTCGGGGTCGACCTCAGCCAGCCGCACCCGTTCGCTCCATCCGCACCCGGTCGAGCGCCGCCAACTTCTCCACGCGCCGGGCATGGCGGCCGCCGGCGAACGGCGTCGCGAGCCAGACCGTGACGATCTCCCGGGCCAGCGCCGGCGAGGTGACCCGCGCCCCGAGCGCCAGCACGTTGGTGTCGTTGTGCTCGCGGCCGAGGCGCGCCGCCTCCACCTCGCCCGCCACCGCCGCCCGTACGCCGGCCACCTTGTTGGCGGCGATCGCCATCCCGACCCCGCTGCCGCAGACCAGCACGCCGCGCTGGACGCTGCCGTCGGCGACGGCGTCCGCGACGGGGCCGGCGAAGTCGGGATAGTCCACGGCGTCGGTGGCGTGGGTGCCGTAGTCGAGCACCACGTGGCCCTCGGTGACGAGCCACGTCTTGAGCGCCTGCTTCAGGGGGAACCCGGCGTGATCGGCGCCGAGGGCGATGACGGCCATGGGCAGACCATACCGATTGTGGGAACGGGCGTCAAGCCACCCACATGTCGGGGGTCGAGTCGGTCGGGCGGGCGACGGCCCGGTGCGCCGGCGCCGCGGGCGGTCAGACGGCCACGCGCTGGCCGTGGGCCGCCGTCTCGCACTTCCAGCCCAGGGAGGCGATGACCCTCTCGCGCAGCGCCGTGGCCGCGGCCGGCTCCCCGTGGACGCACCACGTCGCCGACGGCGGGCGGTGGAAGCCGCCGAGCCAGCGCAGGAGCTCGTTCTGGTCCGCGTGGGCGCTCAGC
>JAICGY010000037.1 GCA_025922915.1 Candidatus Methylomirabilota bacterium
CGCGCGACCATCGTGGTGGCCGAGAACGAGCCGCAGGACGTCGGCCTCGTGCGGCCGCTCGCATCCGGGGGGCAGGGCCTCGACGCGCTCTGGAACGACGACTTCCACCACGCCGCGCGGGTCGCGGTCACCGGGCGCAACGAGGCGTACTACACGGACTACCGCGGCCGGCCGCAGGAGCTGGTCGCCGCGGTGAAGCGGGGGTTCCTCTACCAGGGACAGCACTACGCCTGGCAGGACAAGCCGCGCGGCACGCCGACGCGCGGCGTGGAGCCGTGGCGGCTGGTGACGTACCTCCAGAACCACGACCAGGTCGCGAACTCGGGACGGGGCGAGCGCCTCCACGAGCAGACGACGCCCGGCCGGTACCGCGCGATCACCGCGCTGGCCCTGCTGGCGCCCGGGACGCCGATGCTCTTCCAGGGGCAGGAGTTCGCGGCCTCCAGCCCCTTCCTCTACTTCGCGGACCACCGGCCCGGGCTGGCCCGGCCCGTCGGCAAGGGACGGCGGGAGTTCCTGGCCCAGTTCCCGAGCCTGGCGACGCCGGAGATGGCGGCCTGCCTCGCCGAGCCCGGCGATCCGGAGACGTTCGCACGTTGCAAGCTGGACCCCGGCGAGCGGGACCGCCACGGCAGCGTCGTGGCGCTGCACCGCGACCTGCTGCGCCTCCGGCGCGAGGACGCCACGATCCGGGCGCCGGCGGCCGTGGACGGCGCCGTGCTCGACGAGGAGGCGCTGGCGGTCCGGTTCTTCGGCGAGGGGGACGGGAGCGACGACCGGCTGCTGCTCGTCAACCTCGGGCGGCAGCTGGCGCTGGTGCCCGCCCCCGAGCCGCTGCTGGCGCCGCCGGCCGGACGGCGCTGGCGCGTCGTGTGGGCCAGCGAGGACCCCGCGTACGGCGGCGGTGGCTTCCTCGACCCCACGCAGGGGGCCCGGACGCTCGGCGGGCACGCCGCGATCCTGCTCGCTCCCGAGGACGCGTCCCGTGGCTGAGCTCGTCCGGCGCCTGGACTGGACCCGCCTCGGGCGCGACGAGACCGAGCGCCTGCTGACGCGCGAGTGGCTCGTCACCAACGGTCTGGGGGGGTACGCGTCGGGCACCGTGGCGGGGGTGGTGACGCGTCGCTATCACGGGCTGCTCGTGGCCGCGCTGCCCGCGCCGCTGGGCCGCACGATGATGCTGAACCACGCCGCGGAGGCCTTTCGCCTGCCCGACCGCCGCTACGTCGACGTGGGCGGCGAGGAGCGCCTGGGGGAGCTGACGCTGCACGACGGCCGCCTGGCGGATTTCCGGCTCGAGATGGGGCTGCCGGTCTGGCGCTTCGACCTCGGCGGGGCCCGGGTCGAGAAACGCGTGCTGATGCCGCACGGGCAGAACACGGTGCACGTCGCCTATCGCCTCGTGGACGGTGAGCCCGTCCGCCTCCGTCTCCGGCCCGCGCTGCACGTCCGGCCCCACGACGCTCCGGTGGGTGCGCTGGAGGAGGCGGGCTACGTCGTCACCGCGGCCGGCGATCGCTACGAGATCCATCCCGGTGAGAACCTGCCCGTGCTGCGGCTGCGCCTGCACGGCGCCGGGGCGTCGTTCACGCTCGAGACGCGCTGGATGCGCGAGGTGCTCTACCGCGTCGAGCGCAGCCGCGGCTACGATGCCCGCGGCGACCTCTGGAGCCCCGGCTACTTCCGGGCGGAGCTGGCGCCCGGCGCCGAGGCCACGCTGATCGCGTCGACCGAGGCCTGGGAGACGGTGGACGCGTTCGCGCCGACGGCGGCCCGCGCGGCGGAGCTCGAGCGCCGGCAGCGACTCCTGGCCGCTGCGGGGCCGGCCGCCGCCGATGGGGTGGCCGGGGAGCTCGTGCTGGCGGCCGATCAGTTCATGATCACGCCCGCGGGGCGCCGGGAGGAGGAGGCGCGGGCGCGAGCGGCGGGCGACGAGGCCCGCACGGTGATCGCCGGCTACCACTGGTTCACGGACTGGGGCCGCGACACGATGATCGCGCTCGAGGGACTGACGCTGGTCACGGGGCGTCGACCGGAGGCCGCCTGGATCCTCCGGACGTTCGCTCACCACGTTCGCGACGGGCTCATCCCGAACTACTTCCCGGAGGGCGAGCGGGGCGGCGTCTACCACACCGCCGACGCCACGCTCTGGTTCTTCCATGCGATCGACCGCTACGTGCGCGTCACCGGCGACCGCCTCGTCCTGGACCACCTCCTGCCCACGCTCGTGGCGATCGGGGACCACCATCGCCAGGGGACCCGGTTCGGCATCGGCGTCGATCCCGGCGACGGCCTCCTCCGTCAGGGCGATCCCGACCTGCCGCTCACCTGGATGGACGCCCGCGTGAACGGCTGGGTCGTGACGCCCCGGCGCGGCAAGGCGGTGGAGATCAACGCCCTCTGGTACAACGCGCTCCGGCTGCTCGAGGGCTGGCTGGCCGGCGCCGGGGACGCCCGGGCGCGGGAGGTCGGCCGCGAAGCCGACCGGGTGGCCCGGAGCTTCGACGCGCGCTTCTGGTACGCGACCGGGGGGTATCTCTACGACGTCGTCGACGGCGAGGCGGGTGACGACGCCGCCTGCCGCCCGAACCAGATCCTCGCGATCGCCCTGCCGCACCCCGTCCTGGATCCGGCGCGCTGGAAATCCGTCGTGGAGGTCGTGCGCGAGCGGCTGCTGACGCCGGTCGGGCTACGCTCGCTCGCCCCCGGGCACCCCGACTACAAGGCCCGCTACTGGGGCGACCTGCGCTCTCGCGACGCCGCCTACCACCAGGGCACGGTGTGGGCCTGGCTCCTCGGCCCGTTCGTCGACGCCTGGCTGCGGGTCCACCCCGAGGACCGCGCGGGAGCCCGGCGCCTCCTCGAGGGTCTCGTGCCCCATCTCGACGACGGGTGCGTCGGCTCGCTCAGCGAGATCTTCGACGCCGAGCCTCCGTTCGCCCCGCGCGGCTGCGTGGCCCAGGCGTGGAGCGTCGCCGAGGCGCTGCGCGCCTGGGTGCTCACCGCGTCACCCGCCGGCCATCGTGGCGCGGCTTGACCCGGAAGCCGAGAGAGGCGCACGATACCCGCTGCTGGTGACCGGCGTATCGCGGAGGCGATCGATGGGTGAGCGAGGACTCGTCGTCGTGGTCCTGTTGTTCGTCGTGATGCTTCCCGCGCCGGTGGCTGCGCAGGTACCGGCTCCGAACACTCCGGTGCCGGCCCCCGTCCCGGTGCCCGGAGCGCCCACGCACCCGACCATGCCCTGGGGGCTGGGACCTGCGGTGCCGTACGGGCAGCTCATCCGCTACGTCTGGATCCCGCCCCAGGAGGTCCTGCTGGAGGCGATCGAGCCGGGTGTGCCCGTCTCCTCCTCGCCGCCCGTGGAGTCGGCGGCGGCCGGCGCGCGGCTGGCCGCAGCGACGGCCCGCCCGTCTGCGCCGTCCACACCCACCGAACCGCCGCCGGCGCGGCTCATCCGCCAGGTCGTCGTCGTCCCGGGCTTTTACGTCCGCGAGACGACCGTCGGCTACCACTATCCTCGGCGCTGGGCGATCGAGCAGGTCGCGGCCGGGACCTATCGCTGGCGGCTGCTTCCCGAGCAGTTCCGCACGCGCTGACCGCTTCTTCGCGTCAGGCGAAGCGCCAGCCGTCGAGAGCGCGCGGGTTCTCGGGCACGACCTCACGCGGCAGGTCGTGCGGGCCCAGGATGCCGTGGGAGAGCAGAGCCTCGAGCCCCCGGCACGCGACCTCCGAGCGCCGGACAGCCGGCATCGCGGACAGGTGGCGCACGAGCGGCCAGGCCTCGCTGGGCACGCGGAAGGGCCCGTCCGCCGTCGTCAGCGTCATCGTGCGCGCGCCGCGGCGGGGCGCGACGGCGGCGACGGGGACCCACGTCCAGAGCTTGGAGCGGTCGACCGGCGGCCGGTCGGGGACCAGGCCCCCGACGACGTCCCAGGCGACGAGCGCCTCGCGAGCACGCGGGCGCGGCGGGCGCCGGCGGCTCCACGTCAGCGAGACCGCGAGCGAGCGGCTCCGACACACCACGCGGTGAGGCGTGAAGGGGGGCAGGTGGAACAGCGCGCCGGGCTCGAGGTCCAGCGTGCGCCACGCCGGGCCCCGCGGCGGGCCGGGGAGGTCCGCCGGCGTTCCGCGCGCCACGGGGGGACCGACCGTCACCGTCCGCCGCCCCTCCAGCTGGAGCCAGAAGGCGTCCACGTCGCCGTCGTGATGGAGCCCCATCGCTTCCCGTCCGGCGCCCTCGACGAGGAAGAGGAACGAGGACTCCTCGCGCCGCGGTCCGAGCAGTGTCGCGCGCAGGGCCACCATCAGGCGCGCCAGGCGCGGCAGCACCTGGTGGACCTGGGGGAGGTAGACGGTGGCGCCGATCGCCAGCGCCCGCGCCAGCCGTCTCGCCGCGCCCGAGCGATCGTAGCGACGCTCGACGACCGTGTGAAAGGGCAGCCCTGCGCCGGCCATGGCGGCGGCGCCCTCGAAGGACGGCGCGAGCGCGCGCCAGGCGCCGTCGCGCGGAGGCAGCACGACGGGGGCGCGGCCGAGGTCCCGCCGCCGGAAGCGCGTCCGCGCCTCCGCGTCGGGCCACCACGTGTCGAGCGGCGAGCGGAGGTGAAGAACGCTCATACCCGGACGCGGTTCCGCCCCGAGCTCTTCGCGCGATAGAGGGCGGCGTCGGCCGCCCGGAGGACATCGTCCGGCCTGGCGGTGTCGCCGTCAGCGCCGGCCACGCCGATGCTGACGGTGATGCGCGCCCGCGGGCGGGGGCCGGGGGACGGCACCGGCTCGGGCCGCTCCCGCGGCCGGTCGGATGCCCGCAGGGTGAACGGCGTGGCCTCGATGCGGCGGCGCAGGCTCTCGACGTACCCGACCACCTCGGTCACGCTCCGCCCCGGAAAGACGATCGCGAACTCCTCTCCGCCGTAGCGGTAGGCGCGCCCGTTGCCCCCGACCTCCCCCACGCGCGTGGCCACCATCCGCAGCAGCTGATCACCCGCGGCGTGGCCGTACCGGTCGTTGAAGGTCTTGAAGTGGTCGATGTCCAGCATCGCCAGGCCGTACCGCCCGCTGAGGGCCTCGAGCGCCTCGTTCAGCGCGCGGCGCGCGGGGAGCCCGGTGAGGTCGTCGAGGTAGGCCATGCGGTGCCACGTCTCGATGAGCGAGAGCACGAGGACGAGCCCCGCCGTGGCGAGATGCATGCTGGCGCCGACACCTCCGTGGCCGGGCGCGGTGGCCAGGAGGGCCGCGACGAGCGCCCACAGGGCCCCGGACTCGAGCGCGGTGCGGTAGCGGACGACACGGGTGGCCACGGTGACGAGGGCCACGGCGAAGGCCGCCAGACCCGCCAGCGGCAGCCCCCCGAGCGGGCGGTGCGGCCAGGCGGGCTGGAGCCAGCCGGTGAAGGGCACGAAGAGCGGCTGGCAGAGCAGGGCAACGAGGGCGACCTGGAAGGCGATGAGGGCGAGCGCGATGCGCGCGGGGCGGGCGAGGACACCGCGATCGGGCAGCCAGGCGATGGCGGCCAGGTCGAGGGGCAGCAGCACCGTCACGGCGCCGAAGACCGTGGCCGCGGTGGGATCGCCGAAGGCGTGAGGCGGGGCCCAGCGGGCGAGGCCCCGCTCGGCCAGGAGGAGCGCCAGCAGCGACAGGCCCAGGCGGCCGCGGCCGAACCGCCAGGCCAGCAGGGTGCCGCCCGCGAGGACCGCATAGGGGTACGCGGGCACCAGGGCCGTGAGGGAGTCGCGGAGGTCCGGCGAGCCGACGGCGAGGGCGACCCCGACGACGAGGAACCCACCCGAGAGGAGGTGGCGGAGCAGCGAGGTCATGGCGCCCCGTCGCGTCCGGGAGCCATGTCGCGCGCCGGCCGGCTCAGCGGGCGGCGGGGCCGGGGCGGACGTGCAGGAAGCAGCACCCCTCGCGTCCCGGCTCCCACGTGTCGGCCGAGAAGGCGAAGCCGGCCGCCTCGAACGTCCCGTTGTCGATCCGCCCCGCGATGTGGCAGAGCTGCGCGATGTCGGGCTCCGGCACGCCCGCCTCGCGCCACGCCTCCTGCAGCGGACACCGGGTCAGCCTGATGTCCAGCCCCCCGGCGTCGCAGCGGACGACCTCGGGCGCGAACATCCTGCCCCCGTCGGGCACGAACGCGAGGAAGGCGTCGCGCAGCCCGGCCAGGTCGCCCGGGGCGTGGCGGGCGAACGCGCGGCCGATCTCGGTGCCCCGCGCGTAGATCGCGCGGGACATGAGCTCGGTGGCGCGCGGCTCGCCGAGCTCGCGACGGAGCGTGTCGAAGAGGTGCCAGTAGAGGAGCGCCCGGTTGCGGAACGCCGCGTGCAGCTCCTGGCGCAGGCGGTCGTCGGTCTCCATCGTGCGCTGATCATACCCGGCCCGGTCCGGGGGGGAAACCGCGGCCCTCAGGCCTTCTCGACGATGTAGAGGTGCGAGAGCATGTCGACGTAGATGTTGCCGTCCGCGACCAGCTCGCCCTGGCGGTTCCGCTCGAACCCGCGGACGTACGGCTTCGCCACCGCGTAGCGGACGACCCACGCCACCGGGACGTATCCCACATCGGTCTGGAGGATCTCTTCGGCCTTCGCGTAGTGGGCGAGCCGCTTCCTGGTGTCGCGGGTGTCGCGCCCGGCCTCGAGCTCCTTGTCGAAGGCATCGTTGACCCAGGCCTGGCGCCTCCCGGTCGTCCTCTTGCCGTAGAACGTGTCGAAGTACTCGTTGTGGGGATCGGGATAGTCCATGAACCAGCGGATCCACACGAACTGGAGATCCTGCTTCCACAGCCGGTCACGGAAGACCCGGGGCTCCAGCACCTCGAGCTCGGTCTTCATGTTGAGATGCTCGAGCAAGACGGCCTGGACGGCCTCGGCGAGGGGCTTGCTGCCGAGCGCCTCGTCGCGCAGCGACAGGACGATGCGCGGCCAGTTGCGTCCGCCCTCGAACGGCGTGCCCTTCAGCTGCGCCAGGGCGGCCTCGGGGTCGAACTTCTGGATCGCCCGGATCCTGGCGTCGTCGAGGGCACCCGGGAACCCGGGCGGGATCATGGAGTGCGCGGGGATCGCGAAGCCCTGAGCGACCCGCACGACGTTCTCGCGATCGATGGCGTGGGCGACGGCCCGGCGCACCTTCACGTTGTCGAACGGCGCCTTCGTCACCTGGGGCAGCAGATACCACGTACCCGGATACGGGAACCGGAAGACCTCCTTCGCGGTCCTCGGGTCTGACTGCAGACGCTTCAGGTCCGCCGTCTGAGGCCGCGTGAGGTCGATCTCGTTGTTCTCGTACGGCAGGATCCCGGAGGCGATGGGGATGATCGGGATGGTCACCTTCTCCAGCGTGATGTCCTTGGCACCGAAGAAGTGCTTGTTCTTGCGCAGGACGATGACCCGATTGTGTTCCCAGCTCTCGAGCACGAACGGCCCATTGCAGACGATGTTGGCGGCCTCCGTCCACCTGTCGCCGTGCTTCTCGACCGAAGGACGGTGAGCCGGGAGCGCGGCCGAGTAGGCGGACAGCACGGGAAAGTAGCCGCGGGGGCCCTCCAGCGTGACCTCGAGCGTCCAGTCGTCCCTGGCCCGGACGCCGACCTGGGAGGGATCGGTGATCTGCTTCTTGTTGTACGCCTCGGCGTTCTTGATGTCGTACAGGAACGAGGCGTAGGGCGCGGCGGTCGCGGGATCGAGCTGACGCTTCCACGACCACTCGAAGTCGCGCGCGGTGCACGGGCTGCCGTCGGACCACTTCGAGTCCTTGCGGATGGTGTAGGTCCAGACGGAGCCGTCCTTGTTCGCCGAGACCTTCTCGGCGACGTACGGGACCGCCTCGAGGTCGGCCGTGAAGCTCATCAGGCCGGCCCAGAGCTGCTGGGTGCCTCCGCAGTACAGATCCTTGTTGTAGTCGTGGCTCGCCGGGTCCTGGCTGTACCAGCCGCCGCCGCCGTAGCGAAGGTGCTGCTGCTTCGCCAGCTTCTCGCCCGCGCCCGGCTTCGGCGCCGCCGCCGCCGGCCGGGCGTCGAAGCCGGCCGCGCCCATGGCCGCCAGCGCCGCGGCGATCCTCAGGAAGTCGCGCCGGTCGACGCCCACGGCGGCGAGCCGCTCGGCCAGCAGGTCGATCTGCGCGCCGGGGATCGGAAGATTCGCCATGGCCCACGCCTCCTTGGTTCTCAGGGCTCGGTCGGGGATGCGGTGACGGGGAATATCGCGGCTCGGTTCCGGTGCCCCCTACTTCAGCTTCGGATCCAGCGCGTCGCGGACGCCGTCGCCGAAGAACGTGAAGGCCAGCATCGTGACGGCGATGGCGATCGAGGGGAACACGCAGAGGTGCCAGTAGGAGCGGATGTACTGCTGGCCCTCGCCGACCATCTGCCCCCAGGAGGGCGTGGGCGGGTTGATGCCCACGCCGATGAAGGACAGCGCCGCCTCCGTGAAGATCGCCTCCGGGATGCCGAAGCTCACGGCCACGACGATGGGCGTCAGGGCGTTGGGCAGGACGTGGCGGGTGAGGATGCGGGCGGAGCCGCCGCCCAGGGCCCGCGCGGCGTCGACGAACTCCGTGCCCTTGAGGGTTAGGACCTGGGCGCGCGTCTGCCGGGCGATCCCCACCCAGCCCGTGAGCCCGATGGCGATGAAGATGTTGACGAGCCCGGCGCCGAGCATCGACATGACGAGGATCACGAAGAGCAGGCGCGGGAAGGCGTACATGACGTCGATGAACCGCGTGAGCAGGACGTCCACGCGGCCGCCGAGGTAGCCGGACAGGGCGCCGATCGGCACGCCGATGGCCACCACGATGAGCTGGGCGCCGAGGCCCACGAGCATCGAGACGCGCGCCCCGTAGATCATCCGGGAGAGCAGGTCGCGCCCGAGCGCGTCGGTGCCGAGGGGGAAATCGCGCGAGGGCAGCTCGTTGAGCCGGCCGAAGTCGGTCTTGGTGTAGGGCAGCGGGGCCAGCAGGTCGGCGAAGACGGCGACCACGCAGAGCAGGGCGATCACGATGCCGCCCGCCATGGCGAGGCGGTTCCTCCGGAGCCGGCGCCAGGCGTCCCGCCCCAGGCTCGACGAGCCCCGGGCGGGCGCCGCCAGCTCGGCCGCCGGCGGCCCGGGCGCCGGCACGGCGTCGACACCGGCGAGCGTGCGGGACTCCACCGCGACGCTAGTACCGGATCCGGGGGTCGAGAGCGCCATAGGTGAGGTCGACGACGAGGTTCATCACCGCCAGGAAGACCCCGTAGGTCAGCACGACGGCCATGATCATCGGGTAGTCGCGCCCGGTCATGGACAGGACGAAGAACTGCCCCATGCCGGGCACGCGGAAGATCGACTCCACGAAGAAGGAGCCCGTGCCGACGGCGGCGAACATCGGGCCGAGCAGGGTCACCACCGGGATCAGCGCGTTCCGGAGCGCGTGCTTGAAGACGACGGGGCCCTCGCCGAGCCCCTTGGCCCGCGCCGTCAGCGTGTAGTCGGCGCGGATCACCTCGAGCATGCTGGCCCGCGTGAAGCGCGCGATGATCCCCATCGGCGCCATCGCGAGGGTGAGGGTCGGCAACACCCAGGTCCGCGGCGAGTCCCAGCCCCCGGTGGGGAAGAGCGGGACGACGAACGAGAACAGGATGATCAGGAAGACGGCGAGGACGAAGTTGGGAACGGCGACGCCGACGGTGGCGAGCGAGACCGACAGGTAGTCCCAGCCCCGGTTCTGGTAGAGCGCGGCGAGGATGCCGAGCGTCAGGCCGCCCACGACCGCGATGGCCAGGGCCATGCTGCCCAGCAGGAGCGACACGGGGAAGGTCTCGAGGATGATCTCGCGGACGGTCCGGGTCTTGTAGACGTAGGAGTGCCCGAAGTCCCCCTGCACGGCGTTGCCGACGAAGATGGCGAACTGCTGCCAGAGTGGCCTGTCCAGCCCGTAGTGCTCGGCCAGGTTCTTCTGGGTCTCCGGGGAGAGGGGGTTCGCGCCCTCCGCGACCGGGTCGAGGGGGCTTCCCGGCGTCGCGTGCATCACGAGGAACGTCACCAGGGCCATCGCCAGCAGGGTGGGCACCAACCAGAGCAGCCGGGAGATGGCGTAGTGGAACAACCAGGCCTCCAGCCGCCACCGGCGGCGGCGGCGGGTCAACCGAGTATTCGGTACCGGGGCGATGCGAGTCAAGGAAATCGGGCCCCCGGCGGCGGTTTGAGGCGGGAGCGCGTCGGCGTGTACTCTGGAGGCGCTGGCGGCGCCTCTCGGCGCACGTCGAAAGGGGGGCGCATGAGCGCGCGCGTTCGCGAGATCCTCGGCTGGTACGGGAGCGATAACCCCGGGACGCTGACCAACCTGGCCCGGCTGCTGGGGGCCGGCACGCTCGCCGGCACCGGCCGCCTGGTGATCCTGCCCGTCGACCAGGGGTTCGAGCACGGGCCGGCCCGGAGCTTCGCGCCGAACCCGGCGGCCTACGACCCCCGCTACCACTTCGAGCTGGCCATCGAGGCGGGCTGCAACGCCTACGCGGCGCCGCTGGGCTTCCTGGAGGCGGGCGCGCGGGAGTTCGCCGGTCGCATCCCGCTGATCCTGAAACTCAACAACCACGACGTGCTCCTGGAGGAGCGCGATCCCGCGCAGGCGCTCACGGGCTCGGTCCGCGACGCCCTCCGCCTCGGCTGCGTGGGCATCGGCTTCACGATCTACCCGGGATCCGAGCACCGGCTCGTGATGTACGAGCGGCTGCGCGGCCTCGCCGAGGAGGCCAAGCAGCACGGCCTCGTGGTCGTCGTGTGGTCGTACCCCCGCGGCTCGGGGCTGACCAAGGAGGGCGAGACGGCCGTCGACGTCACCGCGTACGCGGCACACATCGCCGCCCAGCTGGGCGCGCACGTCATCAAGGTGAAGCTGCCCACGGCCCACCTCGAGCAGGCGGCGGCGCGCAAGGTCTACGAGGCGCAGGGCGTGCCCATCGGCACGCTGCCCGAGCGCGTCCGCCACGTCGTCCAGTCGGCCTTCGATGGTCGCCGCATCGTCATCTTCTCCGGCGGCGCCGCCGCCGCCGAGGCCCAGGTCTTCGAGGAGGTGCGCGCGATCCGCGACGGCGGCGGGTTCGGCTCGATCATCGGGCGCAACTCCTTCCAGCGCAGCCGGGCCGACGCGCTCCGGTTCCTCGGCACCGTCATGGGGATCTACGCCGGCACCCAGAAGTGATCCTCGCCGGCGACGTCGGCGGGACGAAGACGGCGCTGGCGCTGTACGCGCCGCGCCCCGACGGCCCCGCCCTCGTCGCCGAGGCGGTGTTCGCGAGCCGCGAGATGCCGTCGCTCGAGGCGGCCATCGCGGCCTTCCTGGACGCGCGCGGCCGGCCGGCGATCGAGGTGGCGTGCATCGGGGTGGCGGGGGCGGTCGTCGCCGGCAGGAGCGTCGCGACCAACCTGCCGTGGGTGATGGACGAGCAGGCGCTCGCCGCCGCCATCCCGGCCCGGCGCGTGTGGCTCCTCAACGATCTCGAGGCGGCCGCGCACGGGGTCCTGGCGCTTCCCCCCGAGGCGTTTCACGTGCTGCAGCCCGGCGTCGCGCGGCCGGGCCACCGGGCGCTGATCGCGGCCGGCACCGGGCTCGGCGAGGCGCTGATCGTGGCCGCCGGCGAGCGGTGGATCGTCGTGGCGTCCGAGGGGGGTCACGTCGACTTCGCGCCGCGGGGCGAGCTCCAGGAGGACCTGCTGCGTCACCTGCGCAAGGAGGTCGGCCGGGTCAGCTACGAGCGCATCCTCTCCGGCCCGGGGCTCCACAACGTCTACCGGTTCCTGCGCGACACCGGCGTGGCACCGGAGTCGGGGCGCGTTGCCGCGCGCATGGCCGAGGACGACCCCGGCGCCGTCATCACCCAGCACGCCCGCGAGGGCGACCCGCTGTGCGAGCGGGTTCTCGACCTCTTCGTGGCCGTCTACGGTGCCGAGGCGGGCAACCTCGCCCTCAAGACGCTGGCGCTCGGCGGGGTGGTCGTCGGCGGCGGCATCGCGCCGCGGATCCTGGACCGGCTCGCCGCCGGGGCCTTCCTGCACGCCTTCCGGGACAAGGGGCGCATGTCCCCGCTCATGGCCACGATTCCGGTCCACGTCGCCCTGGACACCCGCGCGCCGCTCGTGGGGGCGGCAGCGGTGGCCTGCCGGGCGCTGGCGAGCGTGGCGGCGTGAGGGACGTGGCCCGGGCCGGCTAGCCCGCGGCCGGCGGCTTCGCGGGCAGCGTCACCGTGAAGGTGGTGCCCTTGGCGGGCGCCGTCTCCACGTCGATCCGGCCGCCGTGGCTCTCGACGATGCCCAGGCTCACCGACAGGCCGAGGCCGGTGCCGCTCACCTCGGGCTTGGTGGTGAAGAACGGGTCGAAGATGCGGTCGAGGTGCTCGGCGGCGATGCCGGGGCCGGTGTCGGCGAAGTCGACGCGGATGGTGGTCCCCTCCTGCCGCGTGCGCAGGGTGAGCGCGCCGCCGTCCTTCATGGCGTAGACGGCGTTGTTGATGATGTTGAGGAACACCTGCTTGATGCGCGAGACGTCGATCTCGACGGGCGGCAGGTCGGGCGCGTAGATCTCCTCGACCGCCACCGTCCCGAAGGCGCCCTGGCGGCGGAGCATCGAGACCACCTGCTCGAGGACGGTGTTGACGTCGGCCGGCTCCGGGTTGAAGTCGCGCTGCCGGCTGAACTGCAGGAGGTCGCGCACGATGTCACGGGCGCGGGCCGCCTCCTCCTGGATGAGCGCCAGCTCCTCCCGCATGGGATCCTCGGCGGCCAGCCGCTCCGCGATGAACGAGGCGAAGCCGAGGACCGTCGTGAGCGGGTTGTTGATCTCGTGCGCGATGTTGGCGGCGAGCTCGCCGATGGCGGCCAGCTTCGTCGACTGCATGAGCTGGGCCTGCGTGCGCTTGAGCTCGACCATCTGCTGCTTGACGCCCTCGAAGAGGCGCGAGTTCTCGATGGCCAGCGCGCCCTGCAGGGCGATGCCCTCGGCCAGGCGCAGCTCGTCGGGCGTGAAGCGGTGGGCGTCGCGCGTCCAGACCACGGTGAAGCCGGCCATGAGCTCGCCCTGCCACACGACGGGCTGGACGAGGATGGAGCGATAGCCGATGAGCCGGCCGAGCGGCGTGTCGAAGCGGGGGTCGGCGCCCTCGCTCTCCACGCAGATGGCCTGGCCGGTGCGCGGCGCCTGCTGGAAGAAGGGATCGTCCCGGCCCACGCTGAGGCCGGTCGCCTTCTGCAGCAGGTCCTTGGGGATGCGGTAGCCCACGAGCGGCACGAACCGCTCGGCCCCCTCCACCTTCAGCCAGGCCGCGCCGAAGTCGGCACCGACGGCGCGGACCATCTCCCGCGTGGCCCGGCGCATGACCTCGGCGAGGTCGAGCGTCGAGCCGATGGCCTGGCTCACGCTCACCAGCGTCTCGGTGTGGCGCAGGCGCAGGCGCGTCTCCTCGTGCAGGCGCGCGTTGCGGATGGCGACGGCGGCGGAGGTGGCCAGGGCCTGGACGAGCGCCACCTCGTCGGCGCTGGGCTCGCGGGGTTCCCGGGTGAAGCCGAGCAGGACGCCGACCGGCGTGTCGTCGAGGAGCAGCGGGACGCCGACGACGGAGGCCAGCCCCTCCGCCGCCACCCAGTCGCGCGCCTTCACGCGCGGGTCGACGGACAGGTCGGTGATCACGAGCGGGGCCAGGTGCTCCATGACCCACCCGATCATCCCCTCGCCCGGCGAGAGCCGCCGCAGGTGGTCGGCCGGAAGCTCGGCCACGCCGGCCTGCGCGTGGAGCCGGTAGTGGCCCGGGCTCTCCGCGAGCCAGATCCGCGTGACGTCGAGGCCCAGGCGCGTGCGGACGAGCTCGGCGAACCGCTGGAGCACGTCGGCGAGGCGCAGGCTCGAGGCGAGGAGGTGGCCGGCCTCGACCAGGCTCTGCTGCTCGCCGGCGCGGCGCAGCACGCCGTCGTAGAGGCGCGCGTTCTCGACCGCGATCGCCACCTGGTTGGCGACGATGTTGAGGAGCTGCTCCTCGTCGGCCTTGGCCCCGGGCGGCAGCACGTGCCGCGCCGTCATCGTGCCCAGCTGGCGGCCGCGCACCACGAGCGGGAGCGTCCACTCCGCCTCGCTCCAGTCCTCGCCGCCGCCCGCGGCCCGGCCGAGCACGCTGTGCGGGCGATCCCCGGCCTCGCCGCCGGCCTCCACGCGGAGGCCCGTCTCCGGCAGGTCGACGACGAGCTGCCGCGTGCCCAGCGCCCGCGCCAGGGAGGCCAGCAGCGTCTCGAGCATCGGCCGGACGCCGACCTCCGAGGTGAGGTCCTGCATGGCGCGGTGCAGGTCGGCCAGCTGCGTGGCGCGGCGGCCCACGTGCTGGTTCAGCCGCTTGAGCTCCTCCACCTGGTTGACGAGCCGGTAGACGAGGCGCTGGTTCAGCTCCCGGAGGTAGACGCCTTCCTCGCGGGCCTCGACCTGCTCGCGCTTGCCGCGGAGGAACTCCTCGACCTGCCGGGGGAAGACGTCCACGTCGATCGGCTTCGCGATGTAGCCGTCGCAGCCCGCGACGAGCGTGCGCTGCCGGTCGCCCTCCATGGCGTACGCGGTGACGGCCACCACCGGCGTGCTGGCGAGGGCCGGGAAGGCCTTGAGCACGGACACCACCTCGTAGCCGTCGACGCCGGGCAGGTTGACGTCGAGCAGGATCAGCGCGGGCTCCTCGCGGATCGCCGCCTCGATGCCGGCCAGCCCGTCCTCGGCATCGATCACCGTGTGGCCCTCGGCTTCCAGGATCGCGCGCACGAGCATCCGGTTCTCGCGGTTGTCCTCCACGTGGAGGATCTTCGCCTTCGTGCCGTCACGGCGCAGGATGGGTCCGGCCATGTGCTCCTCTACGCGACCGCGCGAGGCAGCGGCAGCGTGAAGTGGAACGTCGAGCCCTGGCTCTCGCGGCTCTCCGCCCAGATGCGGCCGCGATGGAGCTCCACGAACTTCTTGGTGATCGCGAGCCCCAGGCCGGTGCCGTCGGCCTGCTGGGCGAGCGGATTGTCGAGGCGCTGGAACGGCTCGAACAGCCGCTCGAGATCCTTGGGTGCGATGCCGATCCCCGTGTCGGCCACGGCGACGTGGACGGCGTCCTCCTCGGCACGCGCGGTGACCAGGATGCGACCGGCGTGCGTGAACTTCACGGCGTTCGACAGGAGGTTCAGCAGCACCTGCTTGATCCGCAGGCGATCGGCGAGGATCGCGGGCAGATCCATCGCGACGTCCTTCTCGATCTTCACGCGCTTGTCGCGGGCGAGCGGCATCGAGGACTCCAGGCACTCGTCGATCAGGTCGTGGAGATCGATCCGCTCCGGCCGCATCTCGAGCTTGCCCGCCTCGATGCGGGAGAAGTCGAGGACGCTGTTGATGAGCTCGAGCAGGTGCCGGCTCGAGTTGTGCACGGAGCGGACGTACGTCTCCTGGCGCTCCGTGAGGTCGCCGTCGAGCCGGTTCAGCAGCACCTTCGAGAAGCCGATGATCGAGTTGAGGGGCGTGCGCAGCTCGTGCGACATGCTGGCCAGGAACTGGGACTTGAGGCGGCTCGCCTCCTGCAGGCGCGCGTTGGAGGCGGCCAGGTTGTCGTAGAGTCGCGCGTTCTCCAGCGCGATCGCGGCCTGGGTGGCGAGCACGAGCAGGACGTCCAGCTCCTGGTCGTCGTAGATGTCCCCGGCCAGCTTCTCGCCGAGGAACAGGATGCCGTTCAGCTTGCTCTCCACCTTGAGCGGGACGATGAGCGCGGCGTGGATGGCCTCCAGCTCGCCCTCGGCCGCCTCGAAGTAGCGCGCGATGCGCGGATTGACCTTCGCCTCTTCGGTGACCAGCAGCCCCTCGTTCTGCTTCAGCCACGCGACGACCGGGCTGTCCACGCGCATGGCCTGGAGCCCGGTGTGCTCGTCGGCCCCCGAGGCCTCCCGGTAGGCCACGAAGCGGCCCGCGCCCGCGTCGTAGATCATGAGCGTGGCGTGCGTGGCGGGGATGCCGCGGACGAGGCCCTCCACCAGGGTGTCCACGAGCTCGTTGAAGTTGAGGATCCCGCTCATGCGCTTGCTGAGCTGCAGCAACGTCTCGTAGGCGCCCCGCCGCTTGATGAAGACGAGCCGCTGGATCCGCTCGTCCAGCCGGTGGCCCAGCGGGCTGAGGAGCAGCGTGATCACGAACCCGACGGGGACGACGACCCAGACGGTGCCCAGCTCGCGGAGCGCGAACGTGTCCTCCACGATCTGGGTCAGCAGCCCCAGCAGCCCGGTGACGACGAGGCCGACCAGGAGGTAGACGGCCGCCTTCTTGACGACCACGCCCACCGGGAAGAGGCGGTACCGGACGATCGACGTCCCGAGCATCAGGGCGAAGACCATGTTGGCCGGGATGCCGGCGGGGTAGACGAGGTCGGCGGCGGGGATGAACCGGGCGAGGATGAACCGCCCGAAGTCCACGAAGCCGCCGGCCAGGCTGACCAGCGTGCCGAGCAGGATGAGGGTCGACCGGTTGCGCCGGAAGCTGGAGTCGAGGGCCCGGTTCGCGCGCACGAGGTGGCGCACGCCGTAGATCATCAGCGCGTTGAACGCCAGGAAGTACGGCAGGTAGAGCGGCCCGGTGGCGGGCGCCCACCCCCAGTGCGTCATGGTCACGCCCGACATGAAGAGCGGGGTGCCGGTCAGGTTGATCGTCTCGTAGACGACGGCGACGCCGTAGGCGAGCACGAGCGAGGTGCGGTGCCGCGTGGTGGCGTCGAGGAAGATGAGGACGAAGTGATAGTAGAAGGCGGGGATCGCGATGACGCCGACGTGGATGAGCACCTCGGCCGACTGGGCCCGGGCCGGGTCGTCGGTGGTCCGAAGAAGGAAGACGCCGAAGTTCCAGAGCGCCATCCCGGAGGCGAAGTAGGCGAAGACGCGGTTGAGACGGCTCCCGGGGTTGCGCAGGAG
>JAICGY010000038.1 GCA_025922915.1 Candidatus Methylomirabilota bacterium
CGTGAGCTGCTCCATCTCGACGAGGTCGTTGCCGGCGCAGAACGCGCGGCCGCGCCCGGCGACGAGGAGCACGCGCACGTCCTCCGCGGCGGCCACCCGGTCCAGGGCCGCCTGCAGGGCGCCGGTCAGGGCCCGGTTCAAAGCGTTCAGCGCCCGCGGCCGGTCGAGGGTCAGCCGGGCGATGCCATCGCCGAGCGGCTCGAGCAGGACGAGGTCCTCCCCGCCGGTCTCGCTCACGGCGACCGCCCGTGCAACCGCCGGCCGGCCAGCGCGAGCCCCGCGGCCGCGAGGGCCGTGGCCGCCACCGCGGCGGCCGGCCAAAAGTCGGTGCGGAAGAACGGCACGCGGAAGAAGGGCGAGGGCCGGTCGGCCGGGCGCAGGTGGCCGTCGAGGACCCCGTCGACGATCGTCATCGCCTCGGCGAGGAGCACCTCGACGGTGGCGCGGGCGAAGGCAGGGTCGCCCAGCGCGGGGTGGCCGACGTAGCCGCGGCCGCCGCCGCGTAGGGGGTAGTTGGGCACGATCCGCTCGGGCCAGGAGTAGCGGGCCGGCGGCAGCGCGCGGTAGTCCCCGACGAGATCGGGGCGAAGCAGGAGCATCAGCGACGTCTCCCACCAGCCGCCGTGAGCGTCGTCGGCGAAGGCGTGCCGCTCCTCGGCGGTGAGGGGGCGCCCGAGCGCCGACTCGATCCGCGCGAGGTAGCGCCCGCGGAGGAACTGCCACGCCAGGTGGCCGGTGAAGGACGCCATCGCCACGCGGTGACGGCGGGAGACGGTGGCCGCGGCCTCCTCGAGCGCGGCGAGGTGCCCGGGGCCGGCGTGTCCGTTCGCGACGAGGATGTACCGGAAGCCCGCCCGCGCGAGGGAGCCGCCGTAGTCGACGAGCGCGTCGCGCACGACGCGCTGACGGACGCGGATGGTGCCGACGCCGTCGAAGGTGAACGAGCCCAGGTGCAGCGTGGGCGCGAGCAGGGCCGCCCACCCCGGCCGGGCGGCCACCACCCGCGCCGCGATGGCCTCGGCGAAGTGGCGGGCGGCGAACGCGTCGACGCCGACGGGCAGGTGCGGCCCGTGCTGCTCGAGCGGGCTCACCGCGAGGACGACGGCGGTGCGGGCCCGGTCGAGAGCGTCGAGCGCGGGCGTGGTCATCTCCTCGAGGCGGTGCACGCTCAAAAGCTGCTCCCTCGTGTGGCGGCCAGGTAATCCTGCCTCGCCCGCTCGAGCTCGGCGATGATCGCCGCCCGCTCGGCGACCAGCCACCGGGCCGCCTGGGCCTGGGTCAGGGCGAGCGCGGCGAAGCGCAGGCGGCTGCGCAGCCAGCCGGCCCCGGTCAGGTAACGATACGCGATGAGCCCCGAGAGCGGGAGCGAGAGCGCGAAGGCCACGGCCGCCCAGCCGCCCGCCCACCACGCCACGAGCGCCGTCTCGAGTCCCCAGAACAGCGGGAAGGCGGCGATGCTCGCCAGGATGCGGATGGTCGCGTAGTCGGTCTCCTGGCGGGCCAGCCGGCGCGCCAGCCAGCGCGGGACGACGTACGGCAGTCCGTTGACGGCGGCGCCGTAGGCGAAGAAGGGCAGGCCCGCCACCGCGTCCCAGGAGTAGCGGAGCCGCGTGCGGCGCGGCAGCCGCTGGCGCCGGGCGGCGACCGCCTCGTCGCGCAGCCGGTGGCGGGCGAGGACCGAGCGGTAGGCCTCGATGCGCTGCCAGATCGCCTCGACGCGGGCCGGCTCGCGCGAGGCGAAGTGCCGTACGGCGTCGGCGATCGTCCGCGAGAGCCGGACGGGATCGACGTCCCGGGGCCGCAGCCCGCGCGCCTCGCTCACCGCGCGCGCGAGCTCGTCGCGGTAGAGCTCCTCCACCGCGCGCACGAGACGCTGGTCGTCGATGCGCTCGACATTCACGACCTGGGCTTCCATCGCCCACTGGAGGTCGCGCGTCAGCGCGTCGACGGCCCTCACCGGGTCCTGGCGCCATGCCTGCAGGTAGGCGGCAGGCGCCAGCGGCTCCCCGAACGCGACCAGGACGCGGGCCCGGAACGACTTGCGGGCCTCGAAGGAGAGTCCGACCGGGATCAGGCGCAGCGCGCCCGGCCGCGTGGCCTCGTATCCGAGCGCGATGCGCGCCGCGCCCGTCTTGATGCGCTGCACCCGGATCTCGGCGTGGGTCGTGCCTTCCGGATAGATGGCCACCACCTGTCCGGCGTCGAACGCCCGGCCGCAGGCGGCGAACGCCTCCTGGTTGCGGTCCACCTGCCCGGCGTCGTCCTGGCGGCGGTAGACCGGAATCACGCCGGCGGCCGCCAGGAACCGGCCGACGAGCCGGTGGCGGAAGAGGGTGGCCGTCGCCAGGTAATGGACCTTGCGTGGCAGCACCGCGCCCACGAGCAGCGAGTCGATCAGGTTGTTCGGGTGGTTGACGCAGAGGAGGAGGGGCCCGTGCGCGGGCACCCGCTCGGGGTGGCGGACGTCGACCCGCCTGAAGAAGAACCAGAGCCAGAAGCGCGCCACGAGCCGGAGCCCGGCATACAGCGCGCCGGCGTGGTGGAGCGCGACCTCCCGGCGGGCGAACGGCGTCGTCATGGGCTATGATGGCGGCCGTGCTGACGCGGCTCGCCGACTGGATCAATGCCGACGCCGCGCTCGTCCGCCGCGGCCGCTTCCTCTCGACGACCTTCCTCGTGGAGGTCGGCGACGCGGGCTGGCTGATCACCGTCCACGACGGCCGCATCGAGCGCGTCGAGCGCGGCCCGTTCCTCATGCGTGCCTGGAGCTTCGCGGTGCGCGCGCCCGCCGACGCGTGGCGCCGCTTCTGGGCGCCGGTGCCGGCGGCCGGGTTCCACGACCTCTTCGCGATGACGAAGTTCGGCCACGCCACCGTCGAGGGCGACCTCCGCACGCTGATGGCCCACCTCCGCTATGTCAAGGACGTGCTGGCCGCCCCCCGCGGGCGGATCTGAATGAGCGAGATCGAGCCGATCGTCGGGCGCTACCTGCGGCTCACGCTGGACGGTCGCCCGCACCGCGTGTACTTCGAGGAGGCCGGGGAGGGGATCCCGCTCGTCTGCCTGCACACCGCCGGCGCCGACGGACGCCAGTGGCGGCACCTGCTGAACGACGCCGACGTGACGCGACACTACCGGGTCCTCGCCTTCGACATGCCGTGGCACGGCAAGTCGCTGCCGCCGGTCGGCTGGCAGGACGAGGAGTACCGTCTCACCTCGGCGGCCTACGTCGACATGGTGATGGCCTTCGTCCGCGCTCTCGGCCTCGCGCGCCCGGTGGTGATGGGCTGCTCGATCGGCGGCAAGATCGTGCTGGAGCTGGCCCGTCTGCACGCGGGCGAGCTCCGCGCCCTGATCGGGCTCGAGGCCGCCGACTACCAGGCGCCCTGGTACGACGACACGTCGTGGCTCCACCGCCCCGACGTCCACGGCGGCGAGGTGTGCGGGGCCATGATGTCGGGGCTCATCGCCCCCCAGAGCCCGGCCGAGAGCCGGTGGGACACGCTGTGGATGTACATGCAGGGCGGCCCGGGCGTGTTCCGCGGCGACCTGCACTTCTACCGCGCGGAGGACTTCCGCTCGCGCGTCGCGACGATCGGGACGCCGGGCTGCCCGCTCTACCTCCTCACCGGGGAGTACGACTTCTCCTGCACGCCCGAGGACACGCACCGCACCGCGAAGGCCCTGCCCGGGGTCAGCGTCACCGTGATGACGGAGATCGGCCACTTCCCGATGAGCGAGAACCCGGCCCGGTTCCGCCGCTACATCCTGCCCGTGCTCGAGGAGATCCGCGCGCCCGGCTAGGCGTGTGTGGGTGTATCGAGCCCCCGCCCGGCTATGCCGGGGCGAGGGCGAGCATCGGGGCGGGTGAAGGGCGCCCGGAGCCCCCCATGGGACCGGCCCGGCCCGCGCGGCGCTCGGCCTCACCGGCCCGGGCGCTCGGCGCTGGTGTCGATCAGCGTCGCGAAGTCCTCGATGGGCAGCGCGCGCGCCCAGTCGGCGCCCTCCGAGTCCTCGCCCCACGCCTGGACCATGAAGTCGACGGCCTCGCGTCGGCCCTGGAACAGTCGCCAGAGATGGCCGGTGCCGCCGCCCGGGCGCCGCAGGTGGAAGACGGGATCGGCCGGGCCGGTCGGCTCGTGCGCGGCGCGCTCGCCGAAGCGGTCGAGGGTGATCCAGGCGGCGGCGATGCCGTGGGCGGACACCACCCGCGCCCGCACCGACTCCTCCGCCGGCAGCGAGTCCAGGTCGGTGAGGCGTGGCCCGTAGTAGACGGCGACGCGCTCGGCGGGCAGCGTCAGCTCGGCGGGCATCGGGCGCTCGCCGGCGGCGTCCAGCAACCGCTTGGACTCCTCGCCGACCCAGAACGTCCCGCCGCCGACGACGAGGTCGGCCCACGCCTCCACCACCGCGCCCGCCGGGGCCCGTGCGCGGCGGCGGGCCATCTCGGTGCCGTCCGCGACGAAGTAGAGGCGGCTCATCCGGCTACGGGACGCGGACGAAGCCTTCCATGAGGCGCCGCGCCGTGCGGTAGACGGTCACGCTCTCCGCCCGGACCTCGCCGCCGCCGGCCTGGACGCGGGCGGCGATCGGCAGGACGCCCGACGGGTGGGCGAGCCGCACGTCGCCGGCCGATCCGGTCGTGCACTCCTGCACGACGGTGCCGGGGACCCGGGCGGCCACGCCGAGACACATCGCGGCGGTCAGCGCGAAGGCGCGGTGGCAGTTGCCCATCGAGATGACCCGGGCGATGACGTCGCATGCCGCCGCCTCGTGGCGCGCGCCGTCGAGCGTGGCGAAGGGCGCCGGCGGGGCCACGAACACGACCTTGGGCACGGCCGCGCTGCCCGTCACGCCCATCCGCTCGCCCGCCTCGACCCGGATCGCCTCGAGCCGTGCCGCGAGCGCGCGGTCGGCGTCGACGGCCGCCGGCGGCTCGGTGCCGGTGAGGCCGAGGTCCCGGGCCCGGACGAACACGACCGGGTTGGTGGCGTCCACGAGCGAGGCCTCCACGCCGCCGACGATCTCGCGCGCCTTGCCGGTGGGAAGCAGACGCCCGGTGCCCGCGCCCCCGGGGTCGAGGAACTCGAGCGCGATGCGCGCCCCGCGCCCCGGGACACCGGCGAGGTCGAAGTCGCCCGCGACCGCCGCCTCGCCGTCGCGGACGGGGACGCGGGCGACGATGAGCTTGTGCGTGTTCGTGTTGTGGATGCGCACGACCGTCTCGCCCTCGCGCGCGGCCACCAGCCCCTCGTCCACGGCGAACGGGCCCACCGACGACGAGCAGTTGCCGCAGTTGCCGCGGTAGTCCACGACGGGCACGCCCACCTCCACCTGCGCGAAGGTGTAGTCCACGTCGGCGTCCGGCCGCGACGCCGGCGCGATGACGCAGGCCTTCGAGAGCGACGACAGGCCGCCCCCGAGGCCGTCGAGCTGCCGGCCGTACGGGTCGGGGCTGCCGAGGGCGGCGAGCAGGAGGGCATCGCGCCCGGGCCCCGCCGGCGGCAGGTCGGCCTCGTGGAAGACCAGGCACTTGCTGGTGCCGCCGCGCATGAAGACCGCCCGCACGCGGCGCTGGGTCACGCCGCCTCCCGCGTGTGGGCCAGCAGGCCCCCGGCGAGGAGGATGTCGCGCTCGCGCGGCGTGAGGGGGCAGGAGGCGGTGAAGCGCGCGCCCGTCCCGACGTTGACGGCGGTGACCGGTGCCCCCGCCGCGAGGGCGGCCCGGAACCCCTCGAAGCGCAGGCGGTCGTCGCGGCCGACGAGCTCGCGGGCGGCGGGATCGTCGAAGGTCAGGGGCACCACCCCCCAGTTGATCAGGTTCGCGCGGTGGATGCGCGCGAACGACTTCGCGAGCACCGCCCGCACGCCGAGGAACATCGGCGCGATCGCCGCCACCTCGCGCGACGAGCCCTGTCCGTAGTGCTCGCCGGCCACGACGATCCCGCGCCCGGCCGCCTTCGCGCGGGCGACGAACTCCGGGTCCACGTACTTGAACGTGTGCTCGGCGATCGCGGGCACGTTGGACCGGAAGACGAGCACGGCCGCGCCGGACGGGGAGATGTCGTCCGTCGAGACCTTGTCGCCGAGGGCGAGCAGGACGTCGGCCTCGAGCGTCTCCGCGACCGGCTCGGCCAGCGGCACCGGCTTGATGTTGGGCCCGCGGACCACCTCGCCGGCGCCGTCGGGCGCCACGAAGCCGCTGGTCGAGGCCGCGAAGCGCGCGGGCAGCGCCACCGGCGGCTCGGGCCCGAGCGTGCGCGGGTCCGTGATGGCGCCGGTGAGCGCCGAGGCCGCCGCGACGACCGAGGAGCACAGGTACACCTCGTCGTCCTTCACGCCGCTCCGGCCCGGGAAGTTCCGGTTGAAGGCGCGCAGGCTGCGGGTTCCGGCGGCGGGGACGTGCCCGATGCCCGCGCACGAGCCGCAGGTGGGCTCGGAGACGGTGGCGCCGGTGGCGAGGATCTCGGCCAGCAGCCCCTCCCGCGCCATCGTCTCGAGGATCCGGTGGCTGCCGGGGAAGAGCACGAACGACACCGAGGGGTGCACGGTGCGGCCGCGCACCACCGCGCTCACGGCCGCCATGTCGTGCCAGGAGCCGTTGGTGCAGGACCCGACCATCACCTGCTCGACCGGCGTGCCGGCAACCTCCTCCACGGGCACCACGCGGTCGGGCGACCCGGGCAGGGCGACCAGGGGCCCGACGGCCGAGAGGTCGAGCTCGAGGTGGTCGTCGTAGTCCGCGTCGGCGTCGGGGCCGACCGGGCGCCAGGCATCGCCCCGCCCCAGCCGCGTGAGGTAGGAGCGCGTCACCTCGTCGCTCGCGAAGAGGCTCGTCGTCAGCGTCAGCTCGGCGCCCATGTTGGCGATGGTCATCCGCTGCGCCAGGAGCAGGCTCGCCACGCCGGGCCCCGCGTACTCGAAGATCCGCCCGGCGCCGCCCCGGACGCCGAGCCGCCGCAGGAGCTCGAGGATCACGTCCTTGGCGGTGACCCAGGGGCGCAGCGCTCCCGTCAGCCAGACCCGCGTCACCGCGGGCATCGTGAAGAAGTAGGGGCCGCCGCCCATGGCGACCGCGACGTCGAGGCCGCCGGCGCCGATGGCGAACATGCCGGCGGCACCGCAGAGGGGGGTGTGGCTGTCCGTGCCCAGGAGCGTCTGGCCCGGGATCGCGAAGGTCTCGACGTGGACCTGGTGGCAGATGCCGTTGCCCGCCTTCGAGAAGACGGCGCCGTATCGCCGGGAGGCGGTCTGGAGGTAGCGGTGGTCGTCGGAGTTCCGCGAGTCGACCTGGTACACGTTGTGGTCGATGTAGGTGACGACCCGGTCGGGCACGACCCGGGGGAAGCCCATCGCCTCGAACTGCAGCCAGGCCTGGGTGCCGTTCGTGTCGGTCAGCAGCACCTGGTCGACGGCGATCCCGACCTCGTCGCCGACGACGGGCTTGCCGGCGACGAGATGCGCCTCGATGAGCCGGCGCGCCAGGCTGCGGCGGCTCATCTCACCGCTTCTCGACGGCCACGAATTCGCGCCGGCCCGGACCGACGTACTCGGCGCGCGGGCGGATGAGGCGGTTGTCGTCGTGCTGCTCGATGACGTTGGCGGCCCAGCCCGCGATGCGGCCGGCGGCGATGACCGGCGTGAAGAGGTCGACGGGGATCCCGAGCGAGTAGAAGAGCGGGGCCGAGTAGAAGTCGACGTTCGGGATGAGCCCCTTGGCCTTGTTGATCCGCTCGTGCAGGCCCACCGCCATCTCGAACCACTTGAACTGCTTTGACTGCCGGCACGCCTCCTCGGCCATCCCGCGCAGGATCGCCGCCCGCGGGTCGCCGGCGCGGTACACGCGGTGGCCGAAGCCCATGAGCCGGCGCTTCTCGGCGATCGCCCGGGCCGCGAACGACTCCACGGCGGCGGGCTCGCCGATCTCCATCAGGGTCCGCATCACGGCCTCGCCCGCCCCGCCGTGGAGCGGCCCCTTGAGCGCCCCCACGCCCCCCGCCACCGCCGAGTGCATGTCGGACTGGGTCGAGACGATGGTCCGGGTGGTGAAGGTCGACGCGTTCAGCTCGTGCTCGGCGTACAGGGTGAGGCTGGCGTCGAACGCCTTCACCGCCGCCGCGCCCGGCCGCTCTCCCGTCAGCATGTAGAGGAAGTTCGCGGCGTGCGAGAGCCCGGCCGCCGGTCGCACCGGCTCCTGCCCCTGCCGGACGCGGTGGTGGGCGCAGATCGCCGAAGCGATCTGGCTCGTCAGGCGGACGGCCTTGCGCAGGTTGGCGGCGTGCCCGTTGTCCGTGGCGTCTGGGTCGAACATCCCGAGCAGCGCCACCGCCGCCTGCAGCGCCCGCATGGGATCGGTGTCCGCCGGCATGAGACGGAACGCGTCGACGACCGGGCCCGGCAGCTCCCGGGCGGCGGTGAGGCCGATGACGAGCTGGTCGAGCTGGGCGGGCTTCGGCAGCTCGCCGTACCACAGCAGGTGGGCGACCTCCTCGAAGCTCGCCCGCCGCGCCAGCTCGTCGATGTCGTAGCCGCCGTAGGCGAGCCGGCCGTGGGCGCCGTCGAGGTCGCAGAGGCGGGTCTCGGCGGCGACGACGCCCTCGAGCCCGCGGATGAGCTGGCTGCCTTCGGTCATCGTGCTTTCCCTCGCGCGCTGGGAGTTCGGGTACGACGACGGCGTTACGACGGTATACCCGCGTCGCGGGCGGGCGCAAGCGACGGGGACGGAGCCAGGCGGGGAGCGGTGGCGACCGCGTACCGTGCCAAGCGGCGGCCGGCACGGCACGCGGTCGCCGGCGGGGCTACTTCTTGTCGGTCGCGGCCGCGTCGTCCTTCTTCATCGTCTTGTCGGACTTCTTGGCGGTCGGCGTCTTGGCCACCTTCTTGGCCGGCTTCTTGGCGGCCTTCTTCTCCGCCTTGTCGTCGGCCTTCTTCTCCATGGTGGCGGCCTTGTCCTCGGCCTTCTGGTCCATCCTGTCGGCCGTCTTCTCCATCTTCTCGGCCGGCTTCGGGGACTGGGCGAAGGTCGGGACGGCCGTGGTCGCGAGGAAGGCGGCGGCGATCGCGAGGGCCAGCGTGCGGGTCAGCGTCATCTGCGTCTCCTTGGTGCGGCTCCGGGTGCCGCTTGCGACCCCATGTCGCGCGCGTGTCGCCCGCGGACGCGGGCGTTACCCGTCACCAGCCGGGCGATACTCTGCTCCAACTCGCCACCTGTGCACAAGGTTTCCGTCGAGAGGGTGGGCGCGTCAGCGTCGCTGGCGCTCGCGGCACTCCGCCTGCGGGTTGTAGGTCTCCGGGCCGTAGCACGTCCCGGAGGTGGGCATGCGCTGGCAGTCCCGGCGGGCCGCCTCCTGGGCGGGGCCCGGGAGGCGGGCGACCTTGGCGAGGCACTCCTGACGCGGGTTGCACGCCCGCGCGCGCTGGGCGCTGGTCGGCAGGGCGGAGCAGTCCCGGCCCTGCGCGCCGGCCGCGGCGGGGGCGGCCAGCAGGCCGAGCGTCACGCAGAGCGCGAAGGCCTTCACGGGCTTCATCCTATCCGGTAGACGCCCTCCCCGGGCGCGCTATTCGGGACGCCGGACGCCGAAGACGGGCAGCACCTGCTCGGCGAAGGCCTCGAGTGCCTGCCAGTCGTAGGGGCCCTGCCGGAAGGCGATGTTGAGGCGCTGGCAGCCGGCGTCTCGAAAGCCGGCGATCATGTCCATCGCCTGCGCCGGCGTGCCGCGGAGGTGACCCCGGCGTCCGCGCGCGTCGCGGCCCCAGTGCTGCTGGTAGACGGCCTCCGCGCGGGCGGCGCCCGCGGCGTCGGCGCCCAGGTAGAAGCTGACGTTGGCGCTGCGGATCACGGCCCGTGGGTCGCGGCCCTCGCGCGCGCACCACTCGTCGAGCACGGCGTTCTTGGCCGCCCACGCCTCGGGGTCCAGGTACGGCGCGTTCCAGCCGTCGGCGTACCGCGCCACCGCCCGCAGCGTGCGCTTCTCGCCCCCGCCGCCGATCCAGATCCGGACCCGGGACTGGAGCGGCTTCGGGTTGTTGCGCGCCTCGACGAGGCGGAAGTGGGTCCCCGTGAAGTCCGCGACCTTCCGGGCGGGGTCGAAGAGGGCGCGCATCACCTGGGCCGCCTCCTCCAGCATGTCCTCGCGCACCCCGATGCGCTCGAAAGGGATCCCGAAGGCGCGGTACTCGCCCTCGTGCCAGCCGGCGCCGAGGCCGCACTCCACCCGGCCGCCGGAGAGGTGGTCGATGGTCGTGAGCGTCGCCGCCAGCACGCCGGGGTTCCGGTAGTTGATGCAGTAGACGAGGCAGCCGATGCGGACGCGCCGGGTCTCCAGCGCCGCCGCCGTCATCGTGGCCGTGGACTCGAAGCAGTCGAGATCGCCGCCCTGGGGCGGCGACTCCTGGAAGTGATCGGACACCGAGAACCAGTCGAAGCCGGCCCGGTCCGCGAACTGCCAGAGCCGTCGCAGCTCCGGGAGCGGGCCGCCCAGGTGCCCGACGTGGATCCCGAAGGTCATCGTCATGTCACTCGCTCCTCACCGATCCGATGGAGAAGGTCCCGGCGGCGCTCGTGCAGCGCACCGGCGCACGGCCACGGACGTGGCGCGCATGCCGAGCCGCCGCCCCCAGCGCCCAGGCCACGGGCCGGTTACTTGAAGGCGGGGTCGATCCGGGCGTCGACGAGGTACGGGCCCCCGCTCGCCAGGGCGCGCCCGAGGGCGGGGCCCACCTCCGCGATCTTCTCCACGCGCTCGCCGGGGACGCCGAGCGCGGCCGCGAGGCCGACGTAGTCGATGCGCGGGCGCTCGAGATCCATGCCCACGTAGGTATCGTCCTCGGCGGAGAACCCCTTGAGGGCGAGCGTCCGCTGCTTGAGGATCCGGTACGAGGCGTTGTTGAAGATCACGGCCACCACCGCGATGTCGTCGTGGGCCGCGCTCCAGAGGGCCTGGTTCGTGTACATCGCGCTGCCGTCCCCCACCAGCGCCACCACCGGGCGGCGGCCGAGGGCCAGCTTCACCCCGAGCGCGGCCGGCAGCCCCCAGCCGATGCCCCCGCCCCGCAGGCCGTAGAAGCTCCGGGCGTCCTCGCACCGGAAGAAGTTCCGGACGCCCAGGGCCGAGGAGATCGTCTCGTCGACGATCGTCGCGTCGGCCGGCACGGCCTCCGCGATCGCCCGCACCAGGGCCACGGGAGCCATCGGCGTCCGCGCGGCCTCGCTGTCGGCTCTGGCCAGGAGCTCGGCGCGCTCGCGGGCGTGGGCGGCCGCCAGGGTCTCGCGGCGCCGGGCCGCGTCGCGGTGCCCCGTCGGCGTGGTCTGACGCTTGACCGCCTCGGCGAGCTCCGGGAGCGACGCCTTGGGATCGCCCTGGATGGCGACCGCCGCCGGGTAGTTCTTGCCGAGCTCCCAGGGGTCGACGTCCAGGTGCACGACCGTCACGTCGTGCGGCATGGGCTCCACGTCGGAGGGCAGGGACAGGGTGAACAGGTCCCCGCCGATCGAGCAGACGAGGTCGTGGCGCATGAGCGCGGCCCTGATCTGGGGTCCCAGCCGGGGCTGCGGGCCGGCGTAGAGCGGGTGCGTGAACGGGAAGCTGCAGGTGGAGGCGACGCCCTCGGTCATGACCGGCGCCCCCAGCAGCTCCGCCAGCGTCACCAGCTCGGCCAGCGCGTCGCCGTGGGCGACGGCGTCCCCGACGATGATGAGCGGCCGCTCCGCGCGCGCCAGGAGGCGCGCGGCCTCGTCGATGGCGTGGCGGTCGCCCACCAGGCGCGGCGCCACCCGGGTCGGCGTCCCCAGCTCGATGTCGCGCTCGGCGTTCAGGACGTCCACCGGCAGCGACAGGAAGACGGGCCCCGTCGGGTGGGCGAGCGCCGTCTTCACCGCCCGGTGGACGATGCGCGGCAAATCCTCCAGCCGCCTGGCCTCCGTCGACCACTTCACGTAGGGCTGGGCCACGGGGGGCAGATCGGACCAGAGGATCGGCTCGGTCACCGTGAACGACTGGTCGTGCTGGCCCGCGGTGACCAGGAGCGGCGCCCCGGCCTTGTAGGCGTCGTACAGCATCCCCATCGCGTTGCCGAGCCCGGGCGAGACGTGGACGTTGACGGCGCCGAGCCCGCCGCTCGCCTGCGCGTACCCGTCGGCCATGGCGATGGCCACGCCCTCCTGCAGCGCGAGCACGTAGCGGATGCCGGGCTCGCGCGCGAGCCCGTCCATGAGCGGCAGCTCGGTCGTGCCCGGGTTGCCGAACATCACGGAGACGCCTTCCTGGCGGAGGATCTGGAGGAACGCCTGCTTGCCGGAGATGAATGACATGGCCGGGATGATACGGCGGGGCCGGCCGCGATGCCAGAGGGGCCGTGCGCACCGGCGCGCGCTTGATTCCCCGGAAGGCGGGTGAGAGGCTTCGACCGTGCCGCCGACCGATCCGCTGCTGCTGCGCGCGGCGCGCCGCGAGCCGACCGCCGTCACGCCCGTGTGGCTCATGCGCCAGGCCGGCCGCTACCTGCCGGAGTATCGCGCGCTGCGTGCCCGCCACGGGGTCCTCGAGCTCTGCAAGAGTCCCCGCGACGCCGCCGAGGTGACCCTCCAGCCCGTCGACCGGCTCGGGGTCGACGCGGCCATCCTCTTCGCCGACATCCTGCTCGTCGTCGAGCCGCTCGGCGTGGGGCTCGAGTTCGCGCAGGGGGAGGGTCCGGTGATCCACCGGCCGGTGCGCTCGGCCGCCGCCGTCGCGGGTCTGGCGCCGGTGGACGTCGCGAGCGACCTCGGATTCGTCTTCGAGACGGTGCGGCTCGTGCGCCGGGCGCTGGCCGGACGCGTGCCCCTGATCGGGTTCGCCGGCGCGCCGTTCACCGTCGCCTCCTACGTGGTCGAGGGCGGACCCTCCCGGGACTACGTCCACACCAAGCGGCTGATGTACGAGGCGCCGGACGCCTGGCACCGCCTGATGGCCATCCTCGCCGGGGCGACCGCGGCCTATCTCGGGGGCCAGATCGCGGCGGGCGCGCAGGCCGTGCAGCTGTTCGACTCGTGGGTCGGGGTGCTCGCGCCCGACGACTACCGGGAGTTCGTGCTGCCGTACACGCGGGCGGTGATCGCCGCGCTCGACGGCGCGGCGCCCGTCATCCACTTCGGCACCGGCACCGCGGCCCTCCTGCCCCTCATGCGGGAGGCCGGCGGCGACGTCATCGGCCTCGACTGGCGGGTGGACCTGGACGCCGGGTGGGCCGCCGTCGGGCACGATCGTGGCGTGCAGGGCAACCTGGACCCGGTGGCGCTCCTGGCGCGGCCCGCCGTGTTCCGCGAGCGCGTGAAGGCCATCCTCGCGCGTGCCGGCGGCCGGCCGGGCCACGTCTTCAACCTGGGCCACGGCGTCCTGAAGGAGACCCCGGTCGAGCACGTGCGGGCGCTCGTGGACATGGTGCACGAGCTCTCGGCGCGATGAGCGCGCCGGACGCGGTGCTCCTCATCGCCTTCGGCGGGCCGACGGCACCCGCGGAGATCCGGCCGTTCCTCGAGATCGTCACCCGCGGCCGCGGGATCCCGCCGGACCGCCTCGAGGAGGTGGCGCGCCACTACGAGCACATGCCGGGCGGGCGCTCGCCTCTGAACGAGCTCACCGGTCGGCAGGCGGAGGCGCTGCGCCGCGTGCTGGCCGTCGAGGGGCCGGCGCTGCCCGTGTTCGTCGGCATGCGGAACTGGCACCCGTTCCTCCACGAGACGCTGGCCGACATGGCGGCGCGCGGCCACCGGCGCGCGCTCGGGATCATCCTCTCCTCCTTTCGTGTGGCCGCCTCCTGGGACCGCTACTTCGCGGACGTCGCCGGCGCTCGCGAGCGCGTGCCAGGGGCGCCCGAGGTCACGTACGCCCCGCCGTGGTTCGATCATCCGGGCTTCGTGGCCGCGGCGGCGGCCCGGGTCGAGCAAGCCTTCGCCGGCGTCCCGGCCGGCGCGCGGGCGGCCACGCCGCTCGTCTTCACCGCCCACAGCGTGCCCGTGGCCATGGCCGAGGCCTCGCCCTACGTCGCCGACTTCACCGCGGCCGCCCGGGCGATCTCGGCCCGGCTGGGGCACGACCGCTGGTCGGTCGCCTACCAGAGCCGCAGCGGCCGTCCCGAGGATCGCTGGCTGGAGCCCGATGTCGCCGCCGTCGTCGCGGGCAGCGCCGCCCAGGGCGGGCGCCACGTCGTCGTGGCGCCGATCGGGTTCGTGTGCGACCACGTCGAGGTGCTCTACGACCTCGACGTCGAGGCGCGCGCCGGGGCGGAGGCGCGGGGCGTCACGCTCCACCGCGCCGCCACCGTGAGCGACCATCCCGCGTTCGTCGCCATGCTCGCCGATCTGGTCCGCCGCGCGTGAGGCTCGTCGTGGTCGGCGGCGGCGTGGCGGGGCTCGCCGCGGCGCACCGCGCGGTCGAGCTGGCGCGCGAGGGCGGGCGGGCTCTCGACCTCAGGCTCCTCGAGGCGCGCCCCCGGCTGGGCGGGACCATCCGCACGGAGCGCGTGGACGGGTTCCTCGTGGAGGCGGGGCCGGACTCGTTCCTGTCCGAGAAGCCGTGGGCGCTCGCCCTCTGCCGGCGCCTGGGCGTCGAGGACCGTCTGGTGCGTACCGACGATCGCTACCGGCGCACGTTCGTGTGGCACGCCGGCCGCCTGCACCCGCTGCCGGACGGCTTCCAGCTGCTGGCTCCGACCGCCCTCCTGCCCTTCGTGACCTCCCCGCTCTTCTCGTGGCCGGGCAAGCTGCGCATGGCTCTCGATCTCGTCCTCCCGCGCGGGCACGCCGACGACGAGAGCCTGGGCGCCTTCGTGCGCCGCCGGCTGGGCCGCGAGGCGCTCGAGCGCGTGGCCCAGCCGCTCGTGGCCGGCATCTACAGCGCGGACCCCGACGACCTGAGCCTGGCCGCCACCATGCCGCGCTTCCTCGAGGTGGAGCGCCGCCAGCGCAGCCTGATCCTCGGCCTGCGGCAGGCGCTCCGGGGCGCTGCCCAGCCGGGCACGAGCGGCGCCCGCTGGTCGCTCTTCGTGACCTTCGCCGGCGGCATGGGCGAGCTCGTCGACCTCCTGGCCGCACGGCTGCCCGCCGGCGCCGCCCGCCCGGGCCATCGGGTCACGGAGCTCGCCCGCGCCGGTGCCGCCTGGCGCCTCCGGACGGCCGAGGGGCCCGTGCTCGAGGCGGACCACGTCATCCTCGCCACCGAGGCTCACGCCGCGGCGCGGCTCGTGCGCCATCTGGACCCCTCGCTCGCCGCCCTCCTCGGCGAGATCGTGTACGCGTCGGCGGCGACCGTCTCGCTCGGCTTCCGCCGGGCCGACGTCTCCCATCCGCTGGACGGCTTCGGCTTCGTCGTGCCGCGGACGGAGGGCAAGGCGCTGCTCGCCGCGACCTTCTCCAGCGTGAAGTACCCGGGGCGGGCGCCGGGCGACCACGTGCTCCTGCGCGGCTTCCTGGGGGGCATGCTCGGTCGCCGGCTCCTCGACGAGGAGGACGACCGACTCGTGGGGCGGGTCCGCGACGAGCTGCACGAGGCCCTCGGCATCCGGGGCGAGCCCGTCCTGGCACGCCTGTCCCGCGCCCCGGTCTCAATGCCGCAGTACCACGTGGGACACCTGGCCCGCGTCGAGGCCATCGAGCGGGCGGTGGCGGGCCTGCCCGGTCTCGGCCTGGCCGGCTCCGCCTACCGCGGTGTCGGTATCGCGGACTGCGTACGGTCCGGCGAGGCGGCGGCCGAGCGCGCGTTCGCCCGCTGATCCGGAGCACGTCCCCCGGCCGCCCCGCCGGGCGGTTGACCGCGTGCGGGCCGGGGCCTACACTCGCGACGAGTCGCCGACCCCGATCGCCACCACGGCGAGAGGACACATGCATCAGGATCGGGTCACGGGCCCTGCGCCCCCGCCGACCGCCATCGCGGCCGCCGGGGGCGTTCGCGTCTGCAGAGGAGGAGGTCCGTCATGCCCATCGTCGCGATTTCCGAGACCGCGGGCAGCTGGGGGATCGAGATCGGTCGCGCGCTCGCCACACGGCGCGGCTGGGAGTTCGCCGACCGGGAGGTGATCGCCAAGGCGGCGGAGCGCTTCGGCGAGGGCGTCCAGGAGCTCGCCCACGCCACGGAGGAGCGCCCCACGCTCTGGGAGCGGATCGCCGAGAGCCAGCGCCGCTACGTGGCCTACGTCGAGGCGACGATGCTCGAGCTGGCCGCGCGGGACGACGTCGTGGTGGCCGGCCGCGGCGCCTTCGTCGTGCTCGGCCGCGTGGCGACCGCGCTGCGGGTGCGGGTGACCGCCGACGAGGTCGTGCGCGCGCGCCGCATCGAGCAGCAGCTGGGGCTCACGCCCGCCGCCGCGCTGGACCACGTCCGCCAGACCGACCGGGAGCGCGCGGCGCGGATCCGGTTCCTCTACCATCTCGACGTCGACGACCCGTCGCTCTACGACCTCGTCCTCTCCACCGACCGGATGGGCATCGCCCGGGGCGTCGCCATCTTGGAGACCGCGCTGGAGGACGAGCGGTTCCAGGCCACCCCGGCGTCCCGGCGCACGGCGCTGGACCTGAGCCTCGCCGCCCAAGCGACGGCGGTGCTGCTCGCGGACCGGACGCTCCGCAGCCGCGACTTCCACGTGGCGTGCACCGACGGTGTGATCTCGCTGACGGGGTCCGTGCACGGCGAGGGAGAGCGCCGGCAGGCGACCGACGCGGTCGCCGCCATCCCGGGGGTGACGGCGGTGCAGGCCGAGTTGCTGGACATCCGCGCCGGGGTCCGTCGTCCCGGGCTTTGAGACACGTGGGGGGCTCCGGGCGCCCCCCACGCCCCCCGACGCTCGCCCCCGCCCCGGC
>JAICGY010000039.1 GCA_025922915.1 Candidatus Methylomirabilota bacterium
CCTTCGAGGAGTGGCTCGCGAGCGAGCGGGAGCAACTTCACGAGACGGCGATCAACGCCGTGTCACGGCTCCTCGCGCGCGACCGTGCCCGTGGCGACGCGCCCGCCCAGGTCGTGACGGCGCTGCGTCTGCTCGCGCTGGATCCTCTCCGGGACGACGGTCATCGCGCGCTGATGCGGGCCTACGCCGTCCAGGGCCGTCGCGCCGCCGCGCTGCGACAGTACCAGCTCTGCGCCGAGATCTTCCAGCGCGAGCTCCAGACCGCGCCCGATCCCGAGACCGCGGCGCTCTACGTCGAGCTGCTCCGGCAGCGGCCCGATCGGTCGGTCCCGCCACGAGCGGCGGCACGCGGCGATCGCTCGACGCGACCGGAGCGCGCGGCGACGGCTGACGTCCCGCTCGTCGGGCGCGACCTCGAGCTGGCAACACTGGGCCGCGAGCTGGAGCGCTCGGAGGTTGGCCCCGGCCGGCTCGTGGCCGTGCACGGCGAGGCGGGTGTCGGCAAGACCCGTCTGGTCGAGGAGGCGCTGGCGGCGGCGGCCCGGCGGGGCTGGCTGATCGTGCTCGGGCGCGCGTACGAGACCGAGCAGGGCTTGCCGCTCGGCCTCTGGGTGAGCGCGCTGCGGTCGTCCGGCGTGATCGAGGGGGACGGCCTCGCCGGCCTGGCCCCCGAGTGGCGGGATGCGCTGAGCCCGCTGTTCCCCGAGCTGCCCGGGCGCCGCCGGCGCGGCAGCGTCGAGAGCGAGAACCAGCGGCGCCTGTTCGAGGCGCTGGGGCACGTGGTGGGCACGCTGGCCGCCGCCCGGCCCGTCCTCGTCGTCCTCGAGGACGCCCAGTGGGCCGACGCGAGCAGTCTCCGGTTCCTGGCGTTCCTCGGTCGGCGGCTCGGCGCCCGGGCGTGTGTCGTCCTCACCGCCCGCCCCGAGGACGCGGAGCCGGGGGGGATCCTGGCGTCCGTGCTGTCCGAGTTGCGAGCCGACGCCCGGCTCTCGGACATCGCGCTGGCGCCGCTCACGCGGCAGGACACGCTCCGGCTCGTCGCCGCCCTCGCCTGTCGCCCTCTCGACGCGGCGCTGGCGGACCGCGTCTGGCGGATGAGCGAGGGCAGCCCCTTCGTCGTCGTGGAGGCCGTGCGCGCCCTCGGCGAGGGAGGATCGCCGGAGACGGGCGGTGATCTCGGGCTTCCGGGCCGCGTCCGCCGGCTGGTCTGCGACCGGCTCGACCGCCTCAGCCGCTCCGCCCGGGACCTGGCCTCCGCCGCCGCCGTCATCGGCGGCGCGTTCGACTATCCACTGCTCCGGCACGCGGCGTCCCTGCCGGACGGCGAGGCGGCGGGAGCGGTCGAAGAGCTCATGCATCGCCACGTGTTCATCCAGGTCGACGACGGATTCGACTTCGCTCACGACCGGATCCGCGAGGCCGTGGCGGGGACCCTCCTCGGGCCCCGCCGTCGCCGCCTGCATCTCGCCGTGGCGGCAGCGATCGAGGAGAGGTACGCCGGTGACCTCGATGGGCGTCACGCGGCCCTCGCCGCCCACTATCGCGAGGGCGGCGAACCCCTCCGGGCCGTCGATTGCCTGCGACAGGCCAGCGTGGTGGCGGCGGCCCGGGGTGCCTTTCGCGAGTCCTCCGATCTGCTCGAGCAGGCGACCCGGCTGCTGCCAGATCCCCCGCGGGAGGTCGCGACGCTCGAGCGGGCGGTCGACGTGCGGCTCGAGCTGTACGACCGCGTCTATCCGCTCCCGGACTTCGAGCGGGCCGAGCGGTGCCTCCGCGAGGCCCGCGCGCTCGCCGGCGAGCTGAAGGACGAGCGCCGCGCCGCGTTCGCCGCCGCCAATCTCGCGAATCACAGCGTGCAGATGCGCGATCTCGAGCGGGGACGGCAGCTCGCCGAGGGCGCGCTGGACGTGGCCGAGCGGCTGGGCGACGACAACATCGGAGCACGCGCTGGCCTGGCGCTCGGCCTGATCCGGTACGCGTGCGGAGATCTCCCGGGCGCGATCGACGCCATCGGGCGCGGCATCAAGGCGGCGGGCGACGATCCGCTCACCATGTTCAGCGTGGGCACCGGTCTCTGCCACGTCCATCTGCGGGGCTGGCAGGCCATCATCCACACCGAGCGCGGGAACTTCGAGGAGGCCGTCCGCCTCGGCGAGGAGGCGCTCGAGCGCGCGGAGTCCGTGCGCAACATCTTCAGCACCGCGTTCGCACGCCTGGCGCTCGGACGGGTGCTCCTGGCGCGCGGCGAGGTCGAGCGCGCCCTGGCGCTTCTCGAGTCCGGCTGGACGCTGGTCGAGGCCTACGAGATCGGCCTGGTGCGGCGCGTGTACACCGTCTGGCTCGCCAGCGCGCTCGCGACGAAGGGCCGTGCCGCCGAGGCCCTCGAGCTGGCGAGCCAGGCGCCGCCGTGGCCGCACGCGTCTCTCGCCCGCGGGCGCGCCCTCCTCGCCATCGGCCGGATCCCCGAGGCCGTGCAGGCGACCGAGGAGACGATCGCGACGGCGCGGCGCCTCGGAGAGCGCACGGTCGAGGCCTCGGCGCTCCTCCTCCGCGGCGAGCTCGAGTGTGGGCCGGGCGGGATGCCGGCGGCGGCCCGTCGCCACGTCGAGGGGGCGCTGGCCGTCGCCACCGCGCACACCCTCCGTCCCATCGAGGCCCACTGTCGTCGGGCGCTCGGCGACCTGCTGGCGAGAGGCGGCGACCGCCGGGCGGCAGCGCAGCACCTTCTGGCGGCGCTCGCGCTGTACCGGGAGATGGGCATGACGCGGTGGAGCGACGACACCGCGGCGCTCCTCGCCCCGCTCGACGCGGTCGCCGGCGAGGTGCGGCCGGCGGTCTGATCCGTCCGCCCGCGCGTCAGTGTCCGGCCCGGCTCCTCCAGTCGCGAATCTGCGCGGCGTGCTCGCGGTAGTGGTCGGCGGCGACGCCGTCGACCAGGGCGCGCGCCGCCTGTCCCGGCGCGAGCGCCGCGTCGCCGAGGCTGGCGGCGGCCCTCAGCAGGGCGCGATGGGAGACGTGGATCTCGCGCAGGAGGTCGGCCGTCGCGACGTCCTTGCGCGCCTCGACGAAGCGCGCGTTCCACGCGTCCGCATCGTCGTAGGCGCCGTCGGGGTGGGCGGGCGCTCCGCGGGCCAGGCGCTCGAGGGCCGGCGTCATCTCGCCGTGCCAGCCCGCGACGTGGGCCAGGATCTCGCGCACACCCCAGGTCCCCAGCCACACCTCCCGCATCCGGGGTTCGTCGAGCCCGTCGACGGCGGCGGTGAGCGCCGCGAATTCCTCGTCCGCCGTCCGGATCAGCTCCTGCGTCGTTCCATCCATGGCATCCTCCTCGCGTCGGTTCGACTGCGCTCCCCAGGACCCCGGTCGTCGCCGTTCGTGAAACGCGCCGGCCGCGTCGGACCGTTGCGTCCGGTCGGGGACTGGCTCATGCTCGGCGCGCCAGGAGGTGCACCATGCGGTTCGACGGCCAGGTGGCGCTCATCACGGCGGCGGCGAGCGGGATCGGCAAGGCGACGGCCGAGATCATCGGGGGCGAGGGCGGCCTCGTCGTCGGGGTGGACACCGACGAGGGGCGGCTCGAGAAGGCGATGGCCGCCATCCGGGATGCCGGCGGCCGGGCGCAGGGCCGGCGCGCCGACGCGCTGGACGAGGCCCAGGTCCGGGCCACGGTCGAGGACGTCGTGCGCGAGCACGGCCGCATCGACATCCTCGTCAACGCCGTGGGCGGCAGCACCATCATCCCGCGGCCCGCCGCCACCGTGGACGAGCTGACGCCCTCGGAGTGGCAGCGCCTGCTGGCGTTCAACCTCGACGGGACGTTCCTCCTCTGCCGCGCGGTGGCGCCGGTGATGAAGCGTCAGGGGCGCGGCAAGATCGTGAACCTGTCGTCGATCGCGGGGCGCGGCATCAGCGCGAGCAGCAGCAGCGCCTACGCGGCGGCCAAGGGCGGCATCATCGCCTTCACGCGCAAGCTGGCCCACGAGCTGGGGCCGTTCGGCGTCACCGTGAACGCGATCGCGCCCAGCCTCACCCTGACCGAGCGTCTGCGGCCGCGATGGGACGGGTGGACGGCCGAGCAGAAGGCGCAGGAGATCGCGCGCAACCCGCTCCGCCGCGTGGCGGAGGCGCGCGACCAGGCGCGCGTGATCTGCTTCCTGGCCTCGGCGGACGCCGACTTCGTGACCGGCGTCACCATCGACGTCACCGGCGGCGTGTAGCGACCGGGCCGTCCGGGGGCAAGCGCCTCAGCCGATGGGCGGGTGGGTCGCGGTGGCCCCCCCGTCGACGACGAGCCAGGCGCCGGTGATCCACGCCGCCTCGTCCGAGGCCAGGAACAGCACGGCGCTCGCGACGTCCTCCGGCATCCCGACCCGCCCGAGCGGGATGTTCCTGCCCCAGCGGGCGAGGATCTCCTCGTGGTCGTCGCCCGGCTGGAGCCGGCTCATCGGCATCGGCGTCCAGATGCGCCCCGGGCACACCGCGTTGACGCGGATCCCGTGGGGCGCGTAGTCGAGCGCCATGTTCTTCGTCAGGAGGTTCACGCCGCCCTTGGCCGCGTTGTACGGCGCAAGCCGGGGATCGCCCACGATCCCGGAGACCGAGGACACGTGGACGACCGCGCCGCCCCGGCCGGCCCGCACCATCTCCTGGAGCGCGAAGCGCGAGACCAGGAACACGCCGGTGAGGTCGGTGCGGATGACGCGCTCCCAGTCCTCGACGGCGACCGAGGTCACGGAGGCGTTGCGCGCGATGACGCCCGCGTTGTTCACGAGGACGTCGAGCCCGCCGAGGGCGGCGAGCGTCTCGGCGACCATGCGCTCGGCGTCCGCCGCGGCGCCGACGTCGCCCTGGGCCAGCGCCGCGCGCCCGCCGGCCTTCTCGATCCGCCGCACGGTCTCCTCCAGCTCGCCGCGGCGACGGCCCGACACCACCACGGCCGCCCCCTCGCGCGCGAACAGCTCGGCCGTCGCCCGCCCGATCCCCGTGCCGCCGCCCGTGATCAGCGCTCGCTTGCCTTCCAGCCTCATGGCGCCCCCTCCGGCGCGCCCGGAGCCGGCCGGCGCGCTCCGCTCAGCCTAGCGCGACGCGCGCCGCCCCACGAGCCCCACACCCGGCGCTGCCGTATGATGGCCGCCGGCCCCGGGCCCGGGAGGGCGGCATGACGGACGCGGAGATCGTGATCGTGGGCGGCGGCATCGCCGGGGCGTCCGCGGCGTACCACCTCGCGCGGCATGGGCGCCGCGTGACGCTCCTCGAGCGCGCCGAGGTCGCCTCGGGCGCCTCCGGTGTCAACGCGGGCCAGATCGACTCGATCGGCTGGGGCGACGCGCCGGACCTCCAGGCCCACCTGACGGCGGGGAGCCAGGAGCTGTTCGAGACCGTGCAGCTGGAGCTCGGGGAGGACATCGAGTTCCGCCGCTCCGGGGCCCTGCAGGTCATCCACACGGCCGAGCAGCTCGAGTTCGAGCGCGCGCGCGTGAGCGCGCTCTGCGCCCGGGGGCACCGGGTGGAGCTGCTCACCATCCGGGAGGCCCGCAGCCTCGAGCCCGAGCTCGACCCGGCCCTCCTCGGGGCCATGTACTCGCCGCTCCGCTCGCAGGCCGACCCGGTCAAGGCCACCCGTGCGCTCGCCCGGCTCGCCGAGCGCGGCGGGGCGCGCGTGCTGACCGGCCACGACGTGACGGCGGTCGCCCCGCGGCCGGCCGGCGGCTACGAGATCCGGACATCGCGCGGCACCGTGGTGGCCGGCGCCCTGGTGCTCGCGGCCGGCGCGTGGTGCAGCCGCCTCGGCGCGATGCTCGATCTCGACGTCCCCATCGTCCCGGTGCGCGGCCAGATGTGGGCGACGGCGCCCGTGCCCCCGTCCCTCTTCCAGACGATGTCCTCGGCGGAGTCGGCGCTCGCCTGGCACCGCGATCGCGGAGGAGCGCCGCCCGACCTCACGATCCGCGACGGTGTCCGCGTGACGCGCCACCTCTACGGCCGGCAGCGGCGCAGCGGCGAGATCGTCTTCGGGGGCGACCGGGAGCAGGCGGGCTGGAGCACGGCGCCCGACCCGGCCGGCATCGCGGTCAACCGCGGCCACGCGATCGAGGCGCTGCCGTTCCTGGCCGGACTGCCCGTCGCCCGGACGTGGGCCGGCCTGATGCCGTTCTCGCTCGACGGCAGGCCGCTGATCGGCCGCATCCCGTCGCGCCAGGATCTCTGGATCGTCGGCGGCCTCGCCTCCTCCGGCTTCGGCCGGGGCCCCATGGCGGGCAAGCTCCTGGCCGACGCCCTGCACACCGGCACGCCGGCCCCGGTGCTGGCCGAAGCCGATCCCGCCCGGTGCGTGCGCGAGCTGGCCGCGTCGCGCGAGGGCGGGCGGTGAGTGCGCTATGCTAGCCGCATGACGACACCGTCCGTTCCCCCCTTCGAGTCGCTGCTCTCCGACCGTGCCCGCATCGGCTGGGGCTTCCCCGTCGGCACCGCGCGGCCCACCGTGGACGCGCTCTACGAGTTCGGGGGCGGGTACCCGGACCCGGCGTCGTTCCCGTACGAGGGCATGGTGGACGCCACCGCCCGGATGATGCAGGCCGAGGGCGCGGCCGCGATGACGTACGGCGAGCCGCAGGGCTACCGGCCGCTGCGCGAGCTGGTCTGCGAGAAGTACGCGAAGTTCGAGAACATGCAGGCTGCGCCGGAGAACATCATCGTGGCGAACGGCTCGGGCAACGCGCTCGCGCTCGCCTTCAGCGCGTTCGTCGACCCCGGGGACGCCGTCATCGCGGAGGCGCCGACCTTCTCGGGGTCGCTCAACACCATCCGGCGCCACGGCCCGCAGATCCTCGACGCGCCCGTCGACGACGAGGGCATCGTGACCGACGTCGTGCGGGTCCGTCTCGAGGCCCTGCGCGCCGAGGGGCGGCGGTGCAAGCTCATCTACACGATCGTGAACTTCCAGAATCCCGCCGGCCCCAGCCAGTCGCTCCGCCGCCGGGAGGAGCTGGTCGCGCTGGCCGGGGAGTTCGACACGCTCATCCTCGAGGACGACGCCTACGGCGAGCTGCGCTTCGAGGGGGAGACGCTGCCACCGCTCTACGCGCTCGACCGCGAGGGGCGCGTGATCCGGGCCGGCACCCTCTCCAAGATCCTCGGCGCCGGCGTGCGCCTCGGCTGGCTCTGCGCGCCCCGCGAGATGATCCCGGCGTTCCAGGGCTTCCTGTTCGGCGGCGGCGTGAGCCCGTTCATGTCGCGGGTGGCGACCTACTACCTGCGCGACCACATGGTCGAGCACGTCCACCGGCTGATCGACGTCTACCGCGCCAAGCGCGACGCGATGCTGCGCGGGCTCGACGAGGTGCTCGCGGGATCGGGGGCGCAGATCAGCCGCCCCGAGGGCGGCTTCTTCGTCTGGATCCGGCTGCCCGCGGGCACCGATCCGCGGCGGCTGGCGGAGCTGGCCACGCAGGCGCGGGTGCAGTACACGCCGGGGCCGGCCTTCTTCGCCAGCGGCGGCGGGGAGCCCTTCATCCGGCTCGCGTTCAGCTACGAGCCGCCGGAGAAGTGCTACGAGGGCGCGCGCCTGCTCGCGCGCGCGATCCTGGCCGCGCGCCGGACCTGACCCGCCGGCCGCCTTCGTCGCCCGGGTGGTGGAAACCCTACGCGAGGGCCTTCCGGACGTCGCCCAGGCGCGCCATCGAGCCGAGGACCGCGGCCTGATCGTCGGTGACGTGGCGGGCGATCACGTCGGTGTAGCCCATGGCGCCGAGGGCGCGGAAGCGCGCCGCCACCGCCTCGACGTCTCCGATCACCAGGGCGTCCGGGTCGAAGCCTCGATAGCCGGCGGCGACGATGGGGCCGGCCGTCGCCGCCGCCTCGGCCGCCGACGCGCCGACGTAGACGTCGCGCCGGATGGCGACGGCGGCCGGCCGCCGCCCGTGCGCCGCGCAGCGAGCGAGGTAGTGGCGCGCCTGACGCTCCGCCTCGGCGGGCGGCAGCCCCGGCGAGGCCAGCCAGCCGTCGCCCAGGCGGGCGGCCCGATCGATGGCCACGTCCGCGCTGGCGCCGATCCAGACCTCGACCGGCTCCGCGGGCCGCAGCGCGACCCGCGCGCTCGCGAGCCGGAACCGCCCCGACGAGGACACGGTCTCGCCCGCGAGCAGCCGGCGCACGATCCCCAGCGACTCCTCGAACGCCGACGGCCGGTGGCGGATGTCGGCGCCCATGGCGGCGAACTGGCCGGCCTCGTCGCCGAGGCCGGCCTGGAGGATGAAGCGGCCGCGCGCGATCGCGGCGAGCGTGCCCACCTGCTCGGCCAGGAGCACGGGGTTCCAGAGCGGCAGGAGGAAGAGGCACCCGGCGGGCGCCTCGCTCCACTCCGCGAGCAGTCGGCCGAGGATCGGGACGTTCTGGTAGTAGGGACCCGGCGTGGCGTGATGGTCGCCGACGAAGAGCGAATCGAGACTCGCGCGGCGCGCGGCGGCGGCACGCTCGATCATCCAGCGCGCGCCCTCGCGCGGGTCGCGGACGCGGCGGCCGCTGGTGAGCGAGACGCCGAGCCTCATCGCGCCCGGCTCACGCCGCCGACCGCTCGGGCAGCAGGGCGAGCAGCGGCTCCAGGTGGACGGGATCCGGCTTCAGCGCGCCGACCCCGTGGCGACGGTAGAGGTCCACCACCGCCGCATTGAAGGGCGTCGGCACCCCCGTGGCCCGCCCCTGCGCGACGACGTGGCCGTTGAGGTGGTCGATCTCGGTCCGGCGCCCCCGCATGACGTCCTGCAGCAGCGAGGGCCGCCCGCCGCCGCGCGACCGCGCGTCCCCGCTGATGTCGGCCTCGACCTCCGCCATCCCGCGGCCCGCCGCCGCGTCGACGAAGCGCTGGGCGGCGATGCCGAAGATGGGCTCCACCTCGAAGCCCCGCGCGCGGCCGACCAGGATGGCCTCGGCGGCGAGATGGACGGCCAGCCGCCGGGGCCCGGGCGCGCTCCGGCACTCCGCGGTGCCGAGGCCGGAGAGCCCGGCCAGCGGATTGATCATGCAGTTGATGGCGAGCTTCGACCAGCGCTCGCCCCACAGGTTCGTCGTGACCGCCGCCGGCGCGACGGCGCTCACGACGTCGGCGAGTGCCCGCGCGCGCGGCGTGTCGCGCCCGTCGAGCTCGCCGATCTTGAAGCCGACGGTGCCGGTGTCGGTCCGCATCGCATGGCCCGGCTCGTAGAGGCCGGCCCCGATGAGGATGACGGCGCCCAGCGTCCGCGCGCGCCCGGCGACGGCCGCCACGCGCTCGTCGTTGATCCCGTTCTGGAAGTCCACCACGACGCCGTGGCCGGGAGCGAGGTGGGCCACGCCGAGAGCGGTCGCCCACTCGGTGTCGTAAGACTTCACGGCGACGAAGACCGCGTCGAACGGCGCCTCGATCCGCTGGACCTCGTGGAGGTGGAGCGCGGTGACCGGGACGACGTGCTCGCCGCACGTGCCGGAGAGCCGGAGGCCGTGCCGGCGCATCGCCTCCACGTGCTCGGGCCACTGGTCGACGAGCGTCACGTCCTGGCCCGCCCGCGTGAGCAGCCCGCCCACGACGCACCCGACCGCGCCCGCACCGACGATCCCGATTCGCATGGCGAGGGAGCCTACCGCAGCCGGGTGCCGGGGGGCAAGCGCGCGTATCGCGCCGCGGTCAGGTGCGCGCCGGGACGGGGGCCGCCTGGCGGCGGATCTGCACGATGGTGAGAATGGTGAGGACCATGACGCCGGCGACCACCAGGAACATCGCGCGCGGCTCGCCGCGGTCGAGCAGCCAGCCGAACAGCAGCGGCGTGAGGGCGGCCCCCAGGTCGAGCCCGGAGTAGACGAAGCCGAAGACCTTGCCGCTGGCCGTCGTCGCGGTGGCGCTCCGCACCAGCATGTCGCGCGCGGGCGACGTGAGGCCCATGGCGAATCCGGCGAGCCCCAGGATCGGCGCCAGGAGCGCCGGGGGCGGGGCGGCGGTCGCGACGCCGACGGTGAGCACGGCGGCCACCAGCATGCCCGCCGCCGCGACCATCTCGTGGCGCCGCATGCGGTCGGCGACGAAGCCGCCGGCGAGGATGCCGGCCGCGTTGCCGAGGAGGAGGGCCGTCAGCACGCCGGTGGCCAGCGCGAGCGGGGCGTCGTAGAGGGTGACGAGCGCCGGCACCGCGAACGTCTTGAGGCCGATCAGGGCCATGGCGAGGAGCGCGAAGTAGAAGAAGGCCACCACGATGGGGGCGGTGAGCAGCGGCCCGACCACGCCGCGGCCCGGCCGGCTGGCCGCCCGGCGAACCGGCTCCCGGTGGTCGACGACGACGGTGCGCTGCGAGGCGAGGGCGGCGGCGACCAGCAGGCCCAGGCCACCGACGGTGACGAGCGCCCCGCGCCAGCCGATCACGGCGCTCAGGCCGACCACGACCGCGGGCGCCGCCGCCCAGCCGAGGTTGCCGGAGATCGAGTGCAGGCTGTAGGCCCGCCCGAGCCGCCGCGGCTCGACGGAGGCGTTCACGATCGCGAAGTCCGCCGGGTGATAGACGCAGTTGCCGAGCCCGGCCAGCATCGCGACCGGGAGCAGGAGGACGTAGGTGGGGGCCAGCCCGGCCAGACCGATCGCGGTGGCGAACAGGGCCGTCCCGCCGATCAGCACGCGCGCGGCGCCGACCCGGTCGACGAGGAACCCGGCGATCGTCTGCCCGATCCCCGACGACGCGTAGAAGACGGACATCACGACGCCGAGCTCCGCCCAGCTCACGCCGAGCTCCTCGCGGATCAGCGGGAAGAGCGGCGGCAGGCAGAGCTGGAGGAAGTGGCTGGTGAAGTGCGCCCCGCCGATGAACCCGATGACGTGCACGTCCTGCCGGAGCGAGCGAGCGGTCGTGACCACGAGCGCCTACAGTACACCATGGACCGCGCCGGCCCTCACGCGGGCCCGGCGTGACCGCGCCCGCATCGGCCGCAGGACCCGCGCCGGAGGACGAGCCCCGGGTGTTTGACAAGTGCGTACCGCGGGCCTACGCTCGCGGCACTCGCCGACGAATGCGCACGCTTATCCGCGCTCGCTGGGTCGTGGCGTTCCAGGACGGGGGCCACCGGCTGCTCGAGCACGGCGAGGTCCTCGTCGAGGACGACCGCATCGCGTGGGTCGGCCGCCGGTGGGACGGCCCGTGTGACCGGACGCTGGAGGCGCCGGAGCGCCTGCTCATCCCCGGGCTGATCACGGTCCACAGCCACGCCGCGAACAGCCCGCTCACCAAGAGCTTCCTGGAGGACCGCGGCAACCCCTTCCACTACATGTCGGGTCTCTACGAGTACCTCACGCTCACCGACACGACGGTGGAGGACGCGCTGCTGGCCGCCCGCTTCTCGTTCGTCGAGATGCTGCGCTCGGGCATCACGACCGTCGTGGAGCTCGGACGGCTCACCGCGGACGGGGTGGTGGAGGTGGCGGCGGCGCTCGGCATCCGGGCCTACGTCGTGCCGATGTACCGGTCGGGGCGATGGTACACGCCGGACGGCCGGCGCGTGCTCTACGAGTGGAGCCCGGACGGGGGCATCCCCGCGCTCGAGCAGGCCGTCGCGTTCGTGACCAAGCACGACGGGGCCCACGGCGGCCGCGTGCGGGCCTTCCTGGGCCCGGCGCAGATCGACACCTGCACGCCCGAGCTGCTGCGCCGCACGGCGGCGGAGGCGGCGCGGCTGGACGTGCGCGTGCAGATCCACGCGGGGCAGGCGGTCGTGGAGTTCCAGGAGATCGCGCGGCGCCACGGCCTCACGCCGGTGGAGTACCTGCACGAGGTCGGGCTGCTGAACGAGCGGCTGATCGTCGGCCACTGCCTGTACATCGCCGGCCACTCGCAGGTCGTGTTCCCCGGTGGCCGGGACCTCGAGCTGCTCGCCGCCTCCGGCGCGCACGTCGCGCACTGCCCGTGGGTGTTCGGGCGGCGGGGCGTGACGATGCAGTCGTATCCGCGCTACCTGAAGGCCGGAGTGAACGTCGCGCTGGGCACCGACACCTTCCCCCAGGACATGCTGCACGAGATGCGCGTGGCGGCCACGCTCGGCAAGGTGGCCGACGGCGATGCCCGCGTGGCGACCGCCCGCGACGTCTTCACCTCCGCCACGCTCGGCGGCGCGCGCGCCCTCGGGCGCGACGACCTGGGGCGCATCGCGCCGGGCGCCCGGGCCGACCTCGTCCTCGTCCGGCTGGACTCGCTCGGCATGGCCCCCGTGCGCGACCCCATCCGGAACCTCGTCTACAGCGCCACCCGCGAGGACGTGGAGACGGTGCTGGTCGACGGCCGGGTCGTCCTCGAGCGCGGCCGGGTGCCGGGGGTGGACGAGGTTCGCCTCGCACGCGACGTGCAGGCGGCCGCGGAGCGCCTGTGGGCGCAGACGCGGGCGCGCGACTGGGCCGGCCGCAGCCCGGACGAGATCTCTCCACCGTCATGTCCCGCCTGGCGCGACGCCTGACGGGCCCGGTGCGGCGCCGGCGAGGAGGCTCGACGTGATCGACTGGTCCGGCATCTACCACATCCTGGCCACCCCGTTCACCGACGAGGGCGCGCTCGACCTCGACGGCGTGCCACGCCTGATCGAGCGCGCGCTGGCGACGGGCGTGCGCGGGCTGACGATCCTGGGGATCGCGGGCGAGGCGCACCGCCTCACCGACGACGAGCGGCGAGCGATGGTCCAGGCGGTCGTCAAGGAGGTGCGCGGGCGCGTCCCCGTCGCCGTCGGCGTGTCGGCGCCCGGGACGCATCTGGCCTGCGCCTTCGCGGAGACGGCCCGCGCCCACGGCGCCGACGCCGTCATGGTCGCGCCGCCGAGCGGGGCCAAGAGCCTGGACGCCGTGGCGGATTACTACCAGGCCGTCGCCCGGGCCGCGCGCCTGCCCGTGGTGCTGCAGGACGAGCCGGTGACGACGCAGGTCGCGATGCCCGCCCCGTTCCTGGCGCGCCTGTGCGCCGAGGTGCCGGGCGTCCAGGCCGTGAAGCTGGAGGAGGCGCCGACGGGCCCGAAGATCACCCGCCTGCGCGCGGCGCTCGCCCGCCCGGTGGCGATCTTCGGCGGCCTGGGCGGCGTCTACTTCTTCGAGGAGCTCTCGCGCGGGGCGGCGGGCGCGATGACGGGGTTTCCGTATCCCGACGCGCTCCGCGAGATCCGCGACCGGTTCGCGGCCGGCCGCCGCGCCGAGGCCCGCGCGCTCTTCTACCGGTGGCTGCCGCTCATCCGCTACGAGAGCCAGCCGGGCGCGATCCCCGGGACCTCGCTCGCCATCCGCAAGGAGATCCTCCGGCGGCGCGGGTGGCTGCGCTCGGCGTGCGTGCGTCCGCCGGCGGCCCCGCTCGACCGGGCGACGCTCGAGGAGCTGACGGAGATCCTGGCCGCGGTCGGCGCGGGCGAGAACGCGTGATGGCGCGGACCGGCGCCGCGCTGCTCGTCGAGACCCTCGCGGCGGCCGGCGTCGAGCACCTCTTCACGCTCTCCGGCAACCAGATCCTCTCGATCTACGACGCGACGATCGGGCGGGACATCCGGCTCGTCCACACGCGCCACGAGGCGGCGGCCGTGCACATGGCGGACGCCTGGGGGCGCCTCACCGAGCGGCCGGGCGTCGCCCTCGTCACGGCGGGCCCCGGCCACCTCAACGCCCTCTCGGCGCTCTACACGGCGCGCATGGCGGACTCCCCGGTCGTTCTCCTCAGCGGGGCGAGCCCGCGCGCGCAGCGCGGGCGCGGCGCCTTCCAGGAGGTCGATCAGGTGGCGGCGGCGCGACCGGTGGTGAAGGCGGCGTGGAGCGCCGAGAGCCCCGAGCGGCTGGGCGAGGACGTGGCCCGGGCGCTCGCGCTCGCGACGAGCGGTCGCCCCGGGCCCGTGCACCTCAGCCTGCCGGGCGACGTGCTGGAGGCCGCGGTGGACGGGGCCGCCGCTCCGCCGGCCATGACGGAGCAGTCCCCGCCGTCCCCGGCGGCGGACGAGCTGCGCGGTGTCGTCGCCCTGCTGGCGGAGGCGAAGCGCCCGCTGGTCCTCGTCGGTCCGGCGATGGCGCGCGGATCCCGGTGGACGCAGGCGGCCGGCCTGGCCCGGACGATCGGCGCGCCGGCCCTGCTGGTCGAGAGCCCGCGCGGCGTCAACGATCCCGCGCTGCGCATGGCGCCGGCCCTGTTCGCCCAGGCCGACTGCGTGGTGCTGCTCGGCAAGCCGCTCGACTTCTCGCTGCGCTTCGGGCAGAGCCCGCCCTTCGCCCCCGGCTGTCGCTTCGTCGAGATCGCCGCCGAGCCCGGGCCCGCGAGCGACCGGCTCGCCCTCCGCCTGACCGGCGAGCCGGCGGCCGTCGCGAGCCGGCTGGCGGGCGTGGCCGCCGCCCGGGCGTGGCCGCGCTCCTCGTGGCCCGACGAGGTGGAGGCCGCGCGCCGGGCGACGCCGCCAGCGTGGGCCGGGTGGCGCGCGTCGTCGGCCGAGCCGCTTCATCCGCTGCGCGTGTGTGCCGCCCTGGCGCCCCACGTGGCGGCGGGGGCGGTCGTCGCATGCGACGGGGGAGAGTTCGGGCAGTGGGTGCAGGCCGGGCTCGAGCCGCGCGAGCGGCTCATCAACGGGCTCGGGGGGTCCATCGGCAGCGCCCTGCCGATGGCGATCGCCGCCCGGCTGGCGCGTCCCGACCGCGGGGTCCTCGCCGTGATGGGCGACGGCACCTTCGGCTTCCACGCCCTCGAGCTCGACACCGCCGTCCGGCTCGGCGTGCCGGTCGTCGTCGTGATCGGCAACGACGCCCGCTGGAACGCCGAGCACACGCTGCAGGTGCGCCACTACGGCGCCGACCGGGCGGTCGGCTGCGAGCTCCTGCCGACCCGTTACGACCGGCTCGCCGAGGCGCTCGGCGCCCACGGCGAGCACGTCGAGCGGGCCGCCGACCTCGAGCCCGCGCTCGCGCGCGCCCTGGGATCGGGGCGGCCGGCCTGCGTGAACGTCGTGACCGAGAGCGTCCCCGCACCCACGCTGACGGCGGGCGGAGGCCACTGACGTGGCGGGGCGGCTATCGTTCGATGGCGGGGCCGACGCTTACGATCGGCTCGTCGGCCGGTGGTCGCGGCTGTGGGTGCCGAGCCTCGTCCGGGCGGCGGCGCTGCGCCCGGGCGACCGGGTGCTCGACGTGGCCGCCGGTACCGGGGCGGCGACGCTCGCCGCGCTGCAGGCCGTCGGGCGGACCGGGCGCGTTGACGCGGCGGACATCTCCCTGCCGATGCTGAGGGTGGCCCGGGCCGCGACGGCGTGCGCGCGCATGGCCGCGGCCGATGCCCAGGCGCTGCCTTATCGGGACGGTGTGTTCGACGCCGGGCTGTGCCAGCTGGGGCTGATGTTCTTTCCGGATCTCGGGCAGGGGCTCGCCGAGATCCATCGGGTGCTGCGGCCGGGCGGGCGGTTCGCGGCCTGCGTGTGGGCGCAGGCCGAGCGCGTGCCGTTCTTCGGGGGGCTGGCCGAGGCCCTGAGCCGCCAGCGCCCCGAGCAGCGTGCCGTGTTCGGGCTCCAGTTCAGCCTGGGCGAGCCGGACCGGCTGGCATCGGCCCTCGCCAGCGCGGGATTCCGGGACGTTCGCGTCGCGCGCGAGTCGCGCCCGGTGGTGTTCGCCTCGTTCGCCGAGTACATCGAGCCCGTGGCCGCCGGGGCGGGCCGGCTCGGTCACGGATACCGGGAGCTGGACGACACCGGGCGGGCGGCGGCGGACGAGCACCTCCGGCGCTTGTTCGCGCCGTTCACGCGTGCGGACGGGGTCATCCACACGGTGGCCGAGATGGTCGTGGCCTCCGCCCACACCTGAGGCTGCCGATGATCAAGATGATCCTCTGCCTGCACCGCCGGCCGGATCTCAGCCGGGAGGAGTTCCAGCGCTACTGGCTCGAGCGCCACGGCCCGCTCGTGCGCGCCTCGGCCGCCGCCCTGGGGCTCCGGCGCTACGTCCAGGCGCACACGTCGTCCCATCCGCTGGGCGAGCGCATGCGGCGCGGGCGGGGGGCCCCCGAGCCGTTCGACGGGGTGGCCGAGCTCTGGTGGGACGGGATCGAGGACCTGGCGGCCGCGATGGGGACGGAAGCCGGCCGGGAGGCCGGACGGCGTCTGGTGGAGGACGAGCGCCGGTTCATCGACCTCGCGCGCTCGCCGCTCTGGATCGCCGAGGAGCACGTCGTCGTCTAGACTGGGTGGGTGGGGAGGATGGCGGTGCCGCTGCGGCGCTCGAGCACGAACAGGATGATCGCCGGCGTCTGCGGCGGGCTGGCGGAGTGGATGGGGTGGGATCCGACGATCGTCCGCATCCTCTACGTGCTCGTCTCGATCTTTTCCGTGGCGTTCCCCGGCATCCTCGTGTACCTGGTCCTCTGGTTCGTCATGCCGAAGGAGTCGCCGGCCTGAGGCGGGCGGCCGCGCTCGGGGCCGCCCTCGTCCTCGTCGGGCTGGCGGACGACGCGTCGGCGATGACCGGTGCCGAGTGGCGCCGGATGCCGGTGGTGGAGCGCGCAGCGTACGTGACGGGCGTCGTCGACGCCTGGCACGGGCTCGTCCTGGTGCAGGAGTCACTCGGCGCCCGCGACCGCGCCATCAGCGTCTTCGCCGACGTCGTCGGCTGCCTGCGCGACCGCCTGATCGGCACCGTCCAGATCCTCGCCGCGGTGGAGCGCTACGTCGAGGAGAACCCGGGACTGCGCGGCAAGGACATGCCCGACATCGTCTTCGTCGCCGTCGGTCCCCTCTGCCGCTAGAGCCGTCCATCCGGGCCGTCGCCGTCCTTGACGGATGATCGTGCGGAATCG
>JAICGY010000040.1 GCA_025922915.1 Candidatus Methylomirabilota bacterium
CCGGGAACAGCTCCGTCATCCGCTGGTACTGCGCCTCTCGATCCGGGCGCGCGGCGCGCTGATACGCGCCGAGCCCGACGTTCTGGCGCACGGTCAGGTAGGGAAAGAGCCGGCGGCGCTCCAGCACGTGGCTGACGCCGTGGGCCACCCGTGCGTGGGCGGGCAGGCCCGTGACGGGGCGCCCCTCGAGCAGGACCTCGCCGGCGCGCGGGCGCAGCAGCCCGGAGATCGTGTTCATCAGCGTCGACTTGCCGGCGCCGTTCGGCCCGAGCAGCGCCACCACCTCGCCCGCCCCGACGGCGCACCGCGCCCCCCACAGCACCTGGTAGTCCCCGAGCAGCACGTCCAGCCCCCGGGCCTCCAGCATTAGGCCTTCCACGTCTCGCCCAGGTACGCGTCGATCACGCGGCGGTCGCGGACGATCTCGGCGGGTGGTCCGTCGGCGATGACCTGGCCCAGCTGGAGCGCCACCACGCGCTGGGAGATTTCCATGATTACGCGCATGTTGTGCTCGATGACGAGCAGGGCGAGCCCCGTGGCGTGCAGGTCGCGCACGAGGCGGATGAGGCCGGGCACGCTGGCCTGGTCGACGCCCCCCGTCACCTCGTCGAGCAGGAGGAGGCGGGGCCGCGTGGCGAGCGCGCGCGCCAGCTCCAGGCGCTTGCGCTGTCCGGTGGACAGGCCGCGCGCGTGCATCTCCGCGCGGTCGCCGAGCCCGACGGCCTCCAGGACCTCCCGGGCGGTGGCGCGCGCCGCCGCGACGTCGGCCGTCGCGTGGAAGGCGCCGACCATGACGTTCTCGAGCACCGTCATGCCCGCGAAGGGCTTGAGCTTCTGGAACGTGCGCGCCACGCCGAGGTGGCTGATGCGGTCCGGGCGGAGCCCCGTGACGTCACGGCCGTCCAGGCTGACGCGGCCGGCATCGGGCCGCTGGAAGCCGGTGACGAGGTCGAACAGCGTCGACTTGCCGGCGCCGTTGGGGCCGATCACCCCCACCAGCTCGCCCGGGGCCACGTCGAACGAGACCTCGCGGTTGGCCACCACCCCGCCGAAGCGCTTGGTGACGCCCGCCACGGAGAGGAGGCTCATCGCGCGCTGCCCGCCGTGCGCGCGCGCGCGAGAAGGGCCATGAGCCCGCCGGGCTGGAAGACCGAGATCGCGATGATGAGCGCGCCGTAGATCAGGAGGTCGAGGGCCTTGCCGGTGCCGCCCAGCATGACGCGCGTGCCCTCCTGGAGCGGCACCAGTACGGCGGCCCCCAGCACCGGCCCCCACAGCGTGCCCACGCCGCCCAGCACGGCGACGAGGCAGATGAGGATCGACAGCGAGAGCGGGAAGACGGACTCGGGGTCGATGAACAGGATGTACTGCGCGTAGAACGTGCCGCCCATCGCCGTCAACGCCGCCGAGACGGCCAGGGCCCGCAGCTTCTCGCGGCGCACGTTCACGCCCAGGGCGGCGGCCGCGTCCTGATCCTCGCGGATGGCGCGGAAGTAGTAGCCGGCGCGCGAGCGCTCGATCCGCCGCGTCACCGCGAGCGCCAGCAGCAGGAGCCCCAGCGCGATGTAGTAGTAGAAGGCCTTCGACTGGTGGAACTGGAAGTTCACCAGGCTGTCCGGCCGCCTGATCGGCACGAACACGCCACGCGCCCCCCCGATGGCGTCCCAGTCCACCACCAGCGCCTGGACGATCTCGCCGACGGCGATCGTCGCGATCGCGAAGTAGTGGCCGCGGAGGCGGAACACCGGGTAGCCCACCACCTGCGAGACGCCCACGGCGAGGGCGACGCCGGCGATCATGCCGGCCCACGGCGTCATCCCCGCGTCCCGGAACAGCAGCGACGAGGTGTAGGCGCCGATGCCGAAGAACACGGCCTGCCCGAGGGAGATCTGGCCGCAGTAGCCGGCGATGATGTTCCAGGCGGTCGCCAGCGCCCCGTAGAGGAAGATCATGATCATGACGTGGCGCGGGAACGGCAGCGTGAACACGGCGGGGAAGGCCAGGGCCGCCAGCAGCCCGGCGAGGAGCAGGCCGCGGGTCAGAACCGGCCGAAGAGTCCCTGCGGGCGCCACAGCACGACTCCGAGGTAGAGGGCGAAGACGGCGGAGTACTTGAGGGCGGGCGTGAGGAGGAGCCCGCCGAAGGCCTCGACGAGGCCGACGAGCACGCCGGCGGCCAGGGTGGCGGGCACGTTGCCGAAGCCGCCGAGGGCCACCGTGACGTAGGCGAGCAGCGCGAACGCCGCCCCCACGTCGGGGAAGATGTAGAAGAACATGGCGAGGAGCCCGCCGGCCACGCCCACGCACGCGCTGCCGATCCCCCAGCCCAGCGCGAACATCCGCTGGGTGTCGATGCCCATCAGCGCGGCGGCCTGGCGGTCCTGGGCGGTGGCCTGCAGGGCCAGGCCCGTCTCCGAGCGCGACAGGAACAGGTAGAGGCCGACGAAGGCCGCGAGCGCGGTCACGCTGGCGGCCAGCTGGGGGACGCCGACGAAGAGCGGCCCCAGCGCGACCCGGCCGGCGAGCAGCGGCTCGTCCACCGTGCGGAAGTCGATGCCGAAGAGGAACTGCGCCGCGCTGCGGAGCAGGATGGCCAGGCCGAACGTGGCGAAGATCTGGGCCAGCATCGGGCCGTCGAGGATCCAGCGGATGATGCCGTGGTACACCGCCCAGCCGAGGGCACCCAGCCCGAGCGCGGCCAGGGGCAGCGAGACGAGCGGATCGAGCCCGGCCAGCGCCCACGCGAAGAACGCCAGGTACATGGCGACCATCAGGAACTCGCCGTGGGCGAAGTTGACGATCTCCATCAGGCCGAAGATGAGCGACAGCCCGGCCGCGATCAGGGCATAGAGGAAGCCCATCAGTACGGCACCCACGAGCGCCTGCGCGATCAGCTCGGGCGTCAGCTCACGGCCGCCGGGGAGCGCCGGGCCGGGGACCGACCGTTACTTGCGGTCGGCCCACGCGGGGATCGGGTAGAGCACCTCCCGGGTGGCGGAGTCCCACGGCCACACGGTGTGGTACTTGCCTTCCTGGAGCTGGACGATGATGGCGCGCACCTGCGTGTTCTGTCCGGTCTCGTCGAACTTGATCCCTTCCCACGTCATGATGAGCTGGTCGCCGGGAATGCTGGTGGCGACGAGGGCCTTGCGGATGGCCTCCGGATCGGTCGACCCCGCGCGGTTGATGGCGTCGAGCAGGGTCATGAAGCCGGTGAAGGAGCGCGCGGGGAAGTCGTACAGATCCTTGCTGTGCCGCTTCATGTAGAGGGCGTTCAGGGCGGCCGCCACCGGCCGCTTGGCGATGAGATCCGTGCTGAACGGGGCGCGCGAGAGGGTGCCCTCGGCCTCCTTGCCGACCGCCTTGATGAAGTCGGGGGACAGGTGCCCCGCGTTCTGGGCCATGATCATCTTCGGGTTGTAGTCGAGCTGCTTGCTCGTGCGCACGAAGAGGATGGCGTCGGTCTGGTAGGACGTCGGCATCCACACGTCGGGGTTGGCCGCCTTCAGCCGCTGGACCTCCGACTGCAGCGACGTCGAGCGCTCCTTGTACTGCAGATCCAGCACGACCTCCACCCCGTACTTCTTGGCGAGGTCCTTCATGACCTTGCCGCTGTCCGCACCGAACAGGCTCGTGTCGTAGGTGAGCCCGGCCGTCGCGATCTTGACGCCGCGCTTCTTCTCGAAGTCCCGGAAGAACTCGAACATGCCCTGGGTGAAGTGCTCGTCGTGGGGCGAGGTCCGGAAGAACCACTTGAGGCCGCGGCGGGTGAGGCCCGGCGACGACGACTCCGGATTGAGGAACGGGATTCCGTAGCGCTCGGCCACCTGGCTGGCGGTGGCGGTGACGCCGGAGTGCCAGCAGCCGACCAGGGCGTGGACCTTCTCCTGGGTGATCAGCCGCTCGGCCTCGGCCTGGCCCAGCTCGGGCTTGCCCTGATGATCGGCGAAGATCAGCCGGATCTTGGCGCCCTTCAGGCCGGGCATACCCTTCAGCTTCTGGTAGAAGGGGAAGGGCAGGTCGACGGCGCCGTTGGCGATGTCGGCACCGATCTCGATCACCGGCTTGTTGTCGATGCCGGGCTGGGCGTTCGGCCCCGACATCGGGTAGAGCACGCCGATGACGACCTCCTTCGGCTGCGCGGCGACGCCGGCAGGTCCCGCGGCGGAGATGACGAGGAGCACGAGGACCGCGAGCAGCCCGGCGGCAATGCGCTTCATGGTGAGCCCTCCCGTGTGTCGCGTTGTGCGCCGCATTCTAACACCGGCGCCCGCGCCTCTCCGGGCTTGCTGCGTCGTGACGGGAGGAACCTCTAGCGGTAGGCGTCGAGCGACGACGCGAAGCACTCGGCCCGGGCCGCGTCCGCGGGCCGCAGGGTCTTGCGCGCCTCCTGGCACGCATCGCAGTGCGGGTACGAGTACGACGCGCCGCGATGCCGCTCGGTGCCGCGGAGCCGGAGGATGCACCCGCCGGGGACGGCGGCCCCGCGCCCTGGCGCCAGCCGCAGTCTCGGGGTTTCGCGCCGGCCCCCGGGCGGGAGCTGGGAGCGATAGCGCTCCGGCACCTGGTCGCGCCGGCCCGCGTAGTGGATGTTGCCGTGCTCGTCCGCCCAGCGGTACGCCTGCGCGGCGGCGTCGCCGGCCGCGCCGAGCAGCGCGAGCGCGACGGCGACGACCCACCGCCTCATCGCCGCCCGCCCCGTGCGCGGCGGCTCAGCGCTTCGACGACTTCTTGCCACCGCGCCGGGCGACCTCGACGGTCGTCTGATCCTCGCTGCTGGCCTGATCGTCGTCGGTCACGCGCAGCGTGATCGTGTGAGCGCCGATCTCGAGGCTGACGGCGGCCGTCACCCCCGTGGCGATCTGCACGCCGTCCTGCAGCCACTGGTACGAGACGAGCGTGCCATCCGGGTCGTGAGAGCCCGACGCGTCGAGCCTGACGGTCGCCGCCTCGGCCTGGCCCTTGACGTTGACCGTCTGATCGGGCCCGGCGTCGGCGACGGGGGCCACGTTGGGCGCCGGCGTGAGCGTGGGCACCACCATGCGGAGCCGCCCGAAGCCGGAGTAGGCATCGTAGCCCACGAGCGCGTCCCCGGCGCCGTTCGGGTCGAGGAGGTCGAGGGCGCTGGAGCGGAGCGCCTGCCGCACCTGGCCGAGCGTGGCCCCGGGGTTGTGCGCGACGATGAGCGCCACGTGGCCCGCCACGAGCGGCGTGGCGAAGGACGTGCCGTCCGCCGCACCGTAGGTGTCGGTTCCCGGGGCCAGCCCCGGGACGCCGAGCAGCTCGTAGAGCAGCGCGTCGTACGCGCTCAGGACGGCGGTGCTCCAGATCAGCTCGCCGGGAGCGACCACATCGAGCACGTCGTCCACCCAGCCGTTGCCGTCGTCGTCCAGGCCGTTGTCGGGGATCTCGGCCGGCACGGCGTGGCTGGAGAAGGCCGAGCGCCGGTCGAGCCAGTTCGAGCTGCCGACCGCGATCGTGCTCCGCATGCTGGCCGGGAAGTGCAGGCCCGCGGTGCCGCTGTTGCCCGCGGCGGCCACCACGATGACACCGCGGCTCACCGCGAAGTCGATCGCGTCGGCGATGACCTGGATCGCCTCCATCTCGGCGGGGCCGGCCGCGGTGAGGTCGATGCCCCAGCTGATGTTGATGACGTGGGCTCCCATGCTCGCCGCGTAGTGGATCGCCGAGGCGGCATCCGAGCCGAAGGCCCAGCCCTCGGCATTGATCAGGCGCACGGGCATCAGCCGGCAGTGCCAGCAGGCCCCCGCCATGCCCTCGAACTGCAGCGTGTCCGGGTTCAGGTTGTCGGTGCGGGCCCCCGCGATCCCCGCCACGAACGTCCCGTGGGTGACGCCGATGTCGATCAGGAAGTCGCCGTCGTTGTCGATCCCGTCGCCGGCGGCCGGATCCCCGTCGAAGCGGATCCCGAACGGCACCGCCGTCGGGTCGGCGACCCACGCGCCTCCCTCGGGGATGTCGGGGCTGGCGTCCGCGGACGCCGGATCGTCGTGCGGGTCCCCGGCGTTGCCGCCGACGAAGTCGGCGCCGTGCACGTCGTCGACGAGGCCGTTGCCGTCGTCGTCCACTCCGTTGCCGGCGATCTCGCCGGGATTCGTCCAGATGTTCCCCACGAGATCGTCGTGGTCGAGGTCGACGCCGCTGTCGAGGATCGCGATGACCACGCCCGGCTCACCGCGCTGGACGAGCCAGGCCGTCTCGGCCTCGACCTCGAACAGCCCCCACTGGTCGACCAGGTCCCACGGGTCGCAGATCTGGACGAGCGGGTCGCACGGCTTCGTGGAGGGATCGTCGTCGTCCTTGTAGATGGGGTCGCGCGGCGGGATCTGGTCGTTGATGCTCACCACGGGGTCCAGCGTGGCCCGCAGCACGCCGGGCAGCGTCCGGGCCGCCGCCGCCGCCTGCGCCGGACTGGCGCCCGCGGGGATCGCCATCGCCAGCCACCTCGTGCCGTACACCCGGGTCAGCCGGCGCAGTCCCTGGGCGCGCGCATCGCGCAGGAACCGCAGCTCGTCGGCCCTCGGATGCAGCTGCACGAGGATGTGGCGGCTGGCGGTGCGAGGCGCGCCCACCCGGACGGCCGCGGGGGACGAGGCCGCACTCGCGGCCGGATCTCGAGGAGCCGCGAGGGGCTCGGCCGCGCGCGCGGCCGAGACGTGTAGCAGCAACCCCGTGGCGACGAGGAGCACCATCGATGCGGCCGGGAACGGCTTCGCCATCTGCGCGACCTCCGTGCTGTCGAGTCGGCCCGCCGGGTGGCGTGTGCGACGGCAGCATGGCTGCCCGCCCGGGACATGGAGCAAGGCGGAGGCCACACCGGAACGCCATGAATATCAGGCCGTTGGCCGTGCAGGCCGCGGCCGGGGGCTGCCACCTTGGCATCCGTGGCAACCGCGGCCGGGCGGCGCTTCACGCTCCGGCGCCGCCCCGGCGCCGCGAGCACGCCTGCTATACTGCGGCCCGCCGTGTGCGCGCCGGGCTGCCTGGCCTCGTGGAACCACATCGCCGCGGCCAGCCTCGGTTGCCTCGTGCGAGGGGCGGTCCGGATGCGGACGCTCGCGGCCGGCCGCGACGCCGCCGCGCGTGTCGACCAGACGGCCGGCCGGGCGCTCCTCGACGACGTCTTCTCCGTCGACCTTCACGCCCATCCGTCGCTCGTTCCGTCCCTGACGCTGACCGGTCTCGACGGGCACCGGGAGGCCATCGCGTCGGGCCAGGTCGGCGCGATCGTCATGGCGGCCATCGGCGACCTGCCCGTGCTGGGCTGGCGTCCGCGGCGCGGTATCTGCGCCACGCGCGCGCCGCGGGCGAACGAGCTGTCGGCCGCGACGTGGCAGCAGGTCGCCACGCTCGACGCGCACGCCGCGCACCTCGGGATGCGCCGGATCCTGCACCCCGGGGACCTCGCCGCCGCGGTGGCGCGCCGCACGCCGGCCGCTCTCCTGGCCGTCGAGGGCGCGGACTTCCTCGAGGGCCGGCTCGACGGGATGGAGGCGGCGTATCGTCGCGGCGTTCGCCTGCTGCAGCTCGTCCACTACCGCGTCAACGAGCTGGGCGACATCCAGACGCAGGCGCCTGTCCACGGCGGCCTGACGCCGTTCGGGCGGGAGGTGGTCCGCGAGGCGAACCGTCTGGGGATCCTCGTCGACCTGGCGCACGCGACGTACGAGGTCACGCGGGACGCCGTGGAGGCGTCCGTGCAGCCGGTCGTCATCTCGCACACGAACCTGCGCGACGCCAGCGCCTTCGCGCGCTTCATCTCGGCCGAGCACGCGCGACTCGTGGCGGGGAACGGCGGCGTCATCGGCGCCTGGCCGGTGTCGCCCCGGTCGGCCCGGTTCAGCCCCTTCATCGATCACGTCGTGCGGCTCGTCGAGACCGTGGGCGCGGACCACGTGGGCGTCGGCACCGACATGGACGGCGTCGGCCCCTACGCGGTGGTGACGTCCTACGAAGACTGGCCCTCGATCCCGGCGGCGCTCCTCGCCCGCGGTGTCGGGCGCGAGGATGTCGCGAAGATCATGGGAGGGAACTTCCGGCGCGTCCTCGACGCCGCGTGCGCGTGACGGGCTGGGCGGCCGCCCCGGCGTGGCGGGACCGAGACGTTGAGCGTCCGGCGCCGGTGCCGTATCGTGGCGTCAGCCATGAAGGCGCCCCCCCTTCCCCTCTGGCGCATGCCACGGGCGCGATACGACCGGCTCGTCGAGGCCGGCATGTTCGGGCCGGAGGACCGGATCGAGCTGCTCGACGGTCTGCTCGTCGCCCGGGAACCCCAGGGGGGACGCCACGCCACCGTCGTCGGCCTCGTGCGCGTCGCGCTCGAGAGGGCGTTCGGCCGCGCCTACCACGTGCGCGAGGAGAAGCCGCTCGCCCTCGACGAGCAGTCGGAGCCCGAGCCCGACGTCGTGGTGGTGCCGGGCCGGCTGCGAGACTACCTGACCGCCCATCCCTCCCGGCCCGTGCTGGTCGTGGAGGTCGCCGACACGTCCCTGGCGCTCGACCGGCTGCGCAAGGGTCGCCTGTACGCGCGGGCCGGGATCGCAGACTACTGGATCGTCAACCTGATCGACGACGTTCTGGAGGTCTACCGGGACCCGGGGCCAGCTCCGTCGGGGCACGACGACTGGACGTACGACGCCGTCCGGCTGCTGCGGCGCGACGCCGTCGTCACGCCGCTCGCGGCGCCCCGGGCCCGCCTCCGCGTCGCCGCCCTCCTGCCGTGACCGCGGGGGGCGAAGGAGGTCATGACGCCATGCCCACCGAGACCGTGGTCCACACCGACGTCGAGACGCTGGAGCGGCTGAACCGCGACTACATCCGGTCCGTCCAGACCTCCGACGTCCGCCGGTTCGACGAGATCCTCGCCGAGGACTTCCTGTGCAGCAACCCCGACGGCTCCCTCGTCGACCGCGCGGGATTCCTCGTGCAGACGGCGCGCCCGGTGGCGATCTCGAACCTCGAGGCCCACGATGTGCGCATCCGGGTGATGGGCGACGTCGCCCTCGTCCACGCGCGGACGACGTACACGCTGCCGGACGGACGGGCTGGCGCGGGACGCTACACCGACGTCTGGGCGCGCCGGGACGGCCGCTGGCTCGCCGTGTCGGCCCACGTGACGCGCGCGTAGGGCCGGCCGGACGCCCGGGCTATCCCAGGAACAGCTCGCAGGTCTCGAGCCAGGCCCGGGTGGTGAGCGCCAGCGACTCCACGTCGATGCGCTCGTCGTTGCCGTGGAAGCGCGAGGCCATGGCCTCCGCCGTCAGGGCGCGCGAGAACAGGCCGAAGCCGTAGGCGACCGCTCCGTGCTCGCGGAAGTACGGCGCGTCGGTGAACCCGAGGATCATTCGCGGCAGGAGCCGCGCGCCCGGGTAGTGCGCGTCGACGACCCGACCGAGCACGTCCCAGAGCGGCGTCCCCGTGGGCGAGACCGAGGCCTGCTTGGAGAAGAGCTTCTCGACCGCCACCTGCTCGGACAGGTCGCCGAGGGCCTTGTCGAGATGGCGGCGGACCTCGTCCTCGTCGTCCCCGGGGATCGTGCGGATGTCCACCTCGATGTCCACGACGTCGGGGATCACGTTCGTCTTCACGCCGCCGCGGCACATCGTGGGCGAGAAGGTGGTGTGCGTGGCCGACCACGCGACCCGGGCCAGGCTCGCCGGCAGCGCAGCGATGGCCTCGTCGACGCGCACAGGGTCGAGCAGCGCGGCCTTCACGGCCGGATCGAGATCGAGCGAGCCCACGAAGGCGGCCCACAGGTCGCCCACGTACGGCGCCGGCCGGTAGTCGGCCAGACGGCTCACGACGTGCGCGGCCTTCACCAGCGCGTTGTCCGCGCCGTACGGCATCGAGCCGTGACCGGGCGTGCCCGTGATCCGCAGCCGGCGCCAGGCCACGCCCTTCTCGCCGACGTGGACGGTGACCTTCAGCTCGTCACCCTGGCCGCTCACGGTGCCACCGTTCTCGGTCAGGAGATAGTCCGCCCGGAGCGCGTCCCAGTGTCGCTTGCACACGTGGCCGGCGCCCAGGGCCCCCCCGGCCTCCTCGTCGGCGCACGCCAGATAGACGAGCGTGCCGCGGGGCCGCCAGCCCCGGCGCGCCAGCGTCCGGAGCGCCACGGCCTGGGAGGCGGTGAGGTTGAGCATGTCGACCGCCCCGCGCCCCCACACCTCGCCGTTCACGAGCTCGCCCCCGAAGGGATCGCGCGTCCAGTGCGCGGGCGTGACCGGCACGACGTCGGTGTGGCCCATCAGGCAGAGCGTCGGCGCCGCGGGCTCGGTGCCCTCGATGCGGGCCACGAGGCTGGTGCGGCCCGGCGCCCCGTCCGGCTCGTAGACCTCGAGGTCGAGGCCGCTGCCCTCGAGGTAGGCGCGCAGCACGTCGGTGGTGCGCACCTCCTGCCCGGACGCCACGGTCCCGTCGTTCACGCACCGGTTGCGGATCAGCTGCTGCAGCAGCTCCACGGTCTGCCCGGTCAGGGTGTCCATCACGAGGGCGACGATACCAGAGCGGTCCACCGCCCGGCGCGTCGATGACGGGTGGCTCCGGTCCGGTGTAGGCTTGGGCCGCCATGGCGTTCATGGAAAAGGACGGCTTCCGCCTCTATCACGAGGACACCGGCGGCGATGGGCCCACCGTGCTGTTCCTCCACGGCGCCGGCGGCAATCACCTGAGCTGGTGGCAGCAGGTGCCCGTGTTCGCCGAGACGTACCGGTGCCTCACGGTGGACCAGCGCGGCTTCGGGCGGTCGCCGGACGTGCCGGGCGGGGCGGGGCCGGCCGCGCTCGCGACCGACGCGATCGCGCTGCTCGATCACCTGGGCATTGCGCGCGCCGCCCTGGTCGCCCAGTCGATGGGCGGCTGGGCGGCGGCCGGCGCCGCCGTGCAGGCGCCGGAGCGGTTCTGGGCGATCGTCATGGCGAACACCGTCGGCAACCTCACCAATCCGGAGATCGCCGCCCTGCGCCAGCAGCTCGCCGCCGCCAGTCCGCCCCGGCCGGCCGTGCTGTGGCACGCGGCGCTCGGCGAGACGTTTCGCCGGACGCAGCCCGTCCGCGCCTTCCTCTACGCACAGATCGCCGGAACGAACGCCCCCCTGCCCGCCGACTTCCGCGACCGGCTCGGTCGCCTCACCACCCCCGTGGAGCGCTACGCCGCCGCGCGCGTGCCCACGCTCTTCCTGACCAGTGACGAGGATGGCCTGATCTGGCCCGAGCTGTCGCAGAGGGTTCACGAGCACGTCCCGGGCTCACGCTTCGAGCGCGTGAAGGCCGCCGGCCACTCGACCTACTTCGAGCGCCCGGACGTCTTCAACCGCGCGGTGGGCGCGTTCCTCGAGGGGCACCGGCCCTGACCGATCCGCTGTCGGCGTTCCGGCTGGACGGCGACGTCGCCGTCGTCACGGGCGGGGCGAGCGGCATCGGGCGCGCGGTGGCGACCGCCCTCGCCGCGGTGGGGGCCGTCGTCGCCGTCCTCGACGTCGCCGGCGCCGGTGACGACGTCCATCGCGTGGACGTCGCCGACGAGGCGCAGGTCGAGGCGGCGTTCGCCGAGGTGGTGGCCCGGCACGGTCGGGTCGACGTCCTCTTCAACAACGCCGGCATCGCCATCCGCCAGCCCACGATCGAGCTGACGCTCGCGGACTGGAACCGAGTCGTCGCGGTGAACATGACGGGCGTCTTCCTCTGCGCGCGGGCGGCGGCCCGCCACATGCTGGCGGGTGGACGGGGCGGCCGGATCGTCAACACCGCCTCGATCATGGGGCTCTCCGGCGGCGGCCTGTATCCGAACATCTCCTACCAGGCGACGAAGGGTGCCGTCGTGAACATGACGCGCGCGCTGGCCGTGGAGTGGGCCGGGCGCGGCATCCGGGTGAACGCGATCGCGCCCACGTGGGTCCGCACGCCGCTGACCCGGGGGATCACCGAGAAGCCGGAGCTCGTCCGGCGCATCGAGCAGATGACGCCGATGGGCCGTCTCGCCGAGGCCGAGGAGATGGTCGGCGCCGTCCTCTTCCTGGCCTCCCGGGCCTCCGCCATGGTCACGGGGCACGTCCTGGCCGTCGACGGCGGCTTCCTCGCGCAGTAGGCGCCAGCGGCCGCGTGAGCGGTCGCCGCCCGGCCCGCCTGGCTCGGTCGTCAGGCTCGCGACGCTCCGGCGAGGGCGGCCATGAGCTCCATGGCCTCGGGCTGCTCGGTCACGATCGTCAGGCCGGTGATACCGCAGTCGGCCCAGGCCCGGTAGCGCTCGCGGATCCGCCCGGGGGGGCCCACCAGCGCCATCTCGTCGCAGAACTCGTCGGGGACGGCGGCGATCGCCTCCTCCTTGCGCCGGGCGAGGAACAGCTCCTGGATGCGCTGCGCGGCGTCGGCGAACCCCCGGCGGACCATCATCTCCTTGTGGAAGTTCTTGTCGCGGTGGCCCATGCCGCCGACGTAAAGGGCGACGCGCGGCTTCATGCGCGCCAGCGTGCCGCCCACGTCGTCGGTGATCGCGACCTCGGCGCGCGGCTGGATCTCGAATCCGGCGAAGCCCTTGCCCCCGCCCGCGCGGCGAAACCCTTCCTCGAGCCACGGCCGCAGCATCGGCATGAGCCGTGGCACGAACCCCAGCGGCAGCCAGCCGTCGGCGACCTCCGCGGCGAGCTTCACGTTCGCCTCGGTCCCGGTGCCGAGCCAGATGGGCAGCCGCGGATTCATGTGCAGGATCGAGACGAGGGGCTTGCCGACGCCCAGCGCGCCGGGCCCGGTGTAGGGCAGCGCGATCTCGCGCCCCGCATGGCTCACGGGCTCCTTGCGCGCGAACACCTTGCGCATGATGGCGACGTAGTCCCGGAGGCGCCAGTACGGCCGCCCCCACGGCTGGCCGTACCATCCCTCCACGATCTGCGGGCCGGAGACGCCGAGCCCGGCGATGACCCGCCCGCCCCCCGCGAGCGCATCGACGGTGCCCGCCGCCATGGCGGCCGCCGCCGGCGCGCGCGCGGCCAGCTGCATGATGCCGGTGCCGAGGCGGATGCGCTTCGTCACCGCGGCCAGGTAAGCGAGCGGGGTGATCGCATCCGAGCCGTACGCCTCCGCGGTCCACACCGAGTCGAACCCCAGGCGCTCCGCGAGGACGACCTTGTCCACGGGCAAGCGCAGCTCCGCGCCCGAATACCCGATGCTCAGGCCCAGTCTCATGATGGCCCGCATCCTAGCACCTCGGGACCTCCTGACCCCGCGCGAGCGGGCCGCCATCCGGTTCGCCGAGAAGCTCGCCGTCGACCACCACGAGGTCGACGACGCGCTCTGCTCCAGTCTAGGTGTACATCGGTCGGTGATCCATCAGGGCCAGCCAGCCGCGCGCCACCCGGTAGATGAACCACAGGCCGACGACGGCCAGCGGCAGCCAGGCGATGAGCATGCCGACGCCGAGCGTGATCACCACGAACAGCCCGCACACCACGACCCACAGCAGCCCGAACCAGAACGTGCGGATCTGCCAGCGGAAGTGCGAGTCGAGCCAGGTTCCCCGCGCCTCGCCCCGCTTCACGTAGTTCAGGATCACGGCGATGATCGAGGGCCAGCCGGTCAGGAACGCCGCCACCACGGTGACCGCGCCGACGATGCCCGTGACGAGGCTCACCGCGTGCAGGCCGTAGATGACGTGCGTGAACACGGTCAGGGAGTGGCGCGGCTCCACGCGGGCGGCCGAAACACGCTCGTCGGGCATCGGGGGCACGTTACCGCATGTTCGCGGCCTTCGCCTCCACGCCGAGCGCCGCCAGGGTCGTCTCGTCGGACCGCCCCGTGGGCTCGATGCCCTCCGCCGTCTGGAACTCCCGCAGCGCCGCCCGCGTCCGGGGCCCCATGAGCCCGTCGATCTTGCCGGGATCGTGGCCCCTGTCCTTCAGCGCCTGCTGGATCGCGGCGACCTGCTCGGAGCCCAGCCTCGCTGCCTTCGCCCTGCCCGCGTCGGCGGCGCCGGAGGGCGACGTCGGAGCGGACGCCGACGGGGAAGCGGCTCCGGCCAAGGGCGTCGTCGAGGGGCTCGAGCCCGTGTCCGAACCCGGGCTCGGCGCCGTCCCGGACGGGCTCGTGGATCCCGACGACGGGCTGCCCCCCGCCGGGCCGGAGGGCGCCGGACCGGACGGCGAGGTCGAGGGCGGGCGCGCGTCGGGGGCCTGGCGGGCCTGGTCGCTTCCCGACTCGGTGCAACCCGCCGCCGCGATGGTCACGGCCACGACGCAGGATCCGACGAGTAGCTTCTTCATCGCGTGCTCCCCTCGACACCCTCGGACGGTGACCGGGCCGGCCTCACTGCTGCTGTTTCTCGCCGCCGAACATGCCGCCCACCCTGGAGGCGATGTTGCCCGCGCCCGAGCCTTCACCACCGCTGACGAGCGAGTCGATCTGACTCGACAGGCCCGCCGGTGCCCGCTCCTTGAGGAACCCGACGACGGTGTCGATCGCCGTGCGCGCCTTGTCCTGGCTGATGCCGGTGCGCTCGGCCACCTTGCTGATCAACGCATCCATGCTCTCCTCCTGTGCGTCCGGAACGTCCTGGCGTCCGATCGGACCGCGCAATCGCCGTGCCGCCGTGCGCCCTCCGGACGCGCGCGGCTCGCGTGACGCCGACGCGAACCCGGACGCTGCCTGGCGGCACTGGCGGCTGCGTTGCATCACAGTCTCCTGCATCACGAAGGTACCGCCAGGAGATTGCAACCCTTGCCCCGCAGAACGGCATCCTCGAAACAGGGCGCGCCCGCCCGCGCGCGCGCCGCGCCCGGGACGGGTCGTGGGCAGCCGACGACCGTGGTGCCGCTCGTCCGCGAGGAGGTCGCGGTCGGAAAGCGGTCCGTCCCGACGGGCATGGTGCAGGTGCGGAAGATCGTTCGCGAGCGCGTCGCGACCATCGACGAGCCCGTGGAGCGCGAGGAGATCGTCGTCGAGCGGGTCCCGATCGGGCGGCTCATCAGCGAGCCGATCCCCCCGCGGCAGGAGGGGGACACGCTCGTCCTGGCGGTCATCGACGAGGTGGTCGTGAAGCAGCTGCGTCTCGTCGAGGAGGTGCGGATCACGAAACGGCGGCGCCGGGACCGGCGGACAATCACGATGCCCCTGCGGTACGAGGAGATCGTCGTTGATCGCACCGAGCCCGCCGCCTCTGCCGATCATCCCGCGGTGCCCACCGCCACCCCTGGCGGGGCGCCGCTCCAGCAAGAAGGAGTGGACGACCATGGCCAAGACGATCGTCGGAACGTTTGAGTCGGCGGCCGAAGCGGAGCGAGTGGCTTCGGCGCTCGAGGACAGCGGCATCGAGCGCCGCCACATCCAGGTCATCGACAGCGCGACGGCCAGCGGCCGCGAGCAGCAGTGGCGCGGGGAGCCGGAGAGCAGCGGCGGGTTCTGGAGCTGGCTCTTCGGCGACGTCGAGTCGGAGAGCGGCCGCGGCTTCGCCGACGAGGAGAGCCAGTACTACACCGAGGGCCTCACCCGGGGCGAGACCCTCGTCGTCGTGACGACCGCGGATGGCAACGCCGAGCGCGTGCGGCAGCTGATGGAACGGCGCGGCGCCCAGGACGTTCAGGCCCACGCCGCCGGCGAGGCGCGTGGGGCCCAGCCGCCCTCGGCCACCCGCGAGGGCGCGACGGGGGCCGAGGAGGTCCTCCCCGTCGTCGACGAGCAGGTTAGGGTCGGCAAGCGCACGGTCCAGCGCGGCGGGGTCCGCGTGTACACCCACGTCACGGAGCGCCCGGTGGAGGAGCATCTCCGGCTCCGCGAGGAGCGGATCAGGGTCGAGCGGCGCCCGGTCGATCGCCCCCTGACCGGCACGCCGGCGGGCGCCTTCGAGGAGCAGTCCATCGAGATGACCGAGTCGGCCGAGGAGCCCGTGGTCCAGAAGCAGGCGCGGGTGGTCGAGGAGGTCGTGGTGGGCAAGGACGTGAGCGAGCGCGAGGAGACGATCCGCGACACGACGCGCCACACCGAGGTCGAGGTCGAGCGCGCCGGCGCCGGGGCCGCCAGCGGCTTCGCCGCGCTGGAGCCGGAGTTCCGGCAGCACTGCACCCGCACCTCCTCGGCCACGGGGCTGACGTACGAGCAGTGCGCGCCCGCCTACCGGTACGGCTACGAGCTGGCCGGTGATGCCCGGCACGGCGGGGAGTGGGCGAGCGTCGAGGGGGAAGCGCGACGGCAGTGGGAGCAGCGCAACCCCGGCACGTGGTCGCAGTCCAGGGACGCCATCCGGTACGCCTGGGATCGCACGCGCGGCGGCCGGGCCCGCGCGGCGTAGGCGGGCGACGAGCGGGACGGGCTTCCCCGTCCCGCTCGTTCCGCCGCACCCCTCCCGCCGCACTGCCCACACCGCCATCCAGGGCCGTCGCCGCGTTCGCCACCGTGGCAGGCCGGCGTGCACGACGCGCCGAGAGTCTTTACAGTGACGGTATCCGTGAAACCGACCAGGACTCCCGCCGAGCGCCCCCGTGACGCGCCGGAGACGCTGCCGGCATCCGAGCCATCCGGCGCTCCGTCCCCGACGCGGCGGGCGTGCGGCCGCGTCGGCGCACGGTGGGGGCGGGCGTGGTCGCGGCCCTCCTCCTGGCGGCGGCCGGCTGGTGGCTGCTGCGCCCGGC
>JAICGY010000041.1 GCA_025922915.1 Candidatus Methylomirabilota bacterium
CCCCGATCGTCGGGATCAACAACCGGGATCTCCGGACCTTCGAGACACGAATCGAGACGACGCTGGCCCTGCTGCCGGCCATCCCACCCGGGCCCCTCGTGGTGAGCGAGAGCGGCTTCTTCACCGCTGCCGACGTCCGCCGCGTGGTGCGGGCCGGCGCCCACGCCGTTCTGGTCGGCGAGGCCCTCGTCCGCGCCCCCGACATCGCCGCCAAGCTCCGCGAGCTCCGTCTCGAAGAACCTGGCAGCCCAAGGAAGACGAGCGGTTCGAGCGAAAGGGAATCGGGGGGCGCGTCGATCGGGGGTTCGATCCGAGACGCCTCGAGTCTCCCCGCGCGAGCCGGGGGGGAAATGGGGGGGGCGCCTCGCCCCCCCCATTGATCATGACCAAGACGAAGATCTGCGGCATCACCAACCTCGAGGACGCCCGGATCGCGGTCGCGGCGGGCGCGGACGCGCTGGGGTTCATCTTCGTGGACAACACCCCGCGCTTCGTCACCCCCGAGCAGGTCGCGCCCATCGTGCGGGCGCTGCCGCCGTTCGTCACCCCGGTCGGCGTGTTCTGGGACCATCCCCGGGCCCACGTCAAGGCCGTGATCGAGACCTGCCGTCTGCGCGCGGTCCAGTTCCACGGCAACGAGAGCGGCGAGGAGCTGACCGGCTACGACGTGCCCGTGATCAAGACGGTCAAGGTGAAGCCGCCGGCCGAGGGTCAGGCCTGGTTCCGGCCCCACGTCGAGTCCAGCCTGCGCATCCAGCACCTCCGCGGCTGCGCGGCGGTGCTGCTCGACAGTGACGCCCGGTGGAGCGAGGGCGAGCCCCGACAGCCGATCGAGTGGGAGATCGCCCGCCAGTACTCCACGGGGGCCCGCGTGATCCTCTCGGGCGGGCTCACCCCCGACAACGTCGGCCGGGCGATCGCGGTGGCCCGGCCGTACGCCGTGGACGTCAACTCCGGGGTGGAGTCGAAACCCGGGCGCAAGGACCCCGACAAGGTCTGGCGGTTCGTGAGTGAGGCCCGGCGCTCGTGAGGCGGCTGCCCGACGCTCGGGGCCACTTCGGCCGCTACGGCGGGCGCTACGTGCCCGAGACGCTGATGGCGCCGCTCATCGAGCTCGAGCAGGCCTACGCGGCGGCGCGACGCGACCCGCGGTTCCGGACGCGGCTCGCCGGGCTGCTGCACGACTACGCCGGCCGCCCGACGCCGCTGTACTTCGCGAGCCGGCTGACCGAGCACGCCGGCGGGGCGCGCATCTGGCTCAAGCGCGAGGACCTGTGTCACACGGGTGCCCACAAGATCAACAACGTGCTGGGCCAGGCGCTGCTCGCGGCCCGCATGAAGAAGCGCCGCGTGGTCGCGGAGACCGGCGCCGGGCAGCACGGCGTGGCCACGGCGACGGCGGCGGCGCTCCTCGGTCTCGAGTGCGAGGTGTACATGGGCGCCGAGGACGTCGAGCGCCAGGCGCTCAACGTCTTCCGCATGCGGCTGCTCGGGGCCAAGGTCACGCCGGTGGAGGCGGGCAGCCGCACGCTGAAGGACGCCATCAACGAGGCCCTTCGCGACTGGGTCACCAACGTCCGGACGACGTACTACCTGCTCGGCTCGGCGCTGGGCCCGCACCCGTACCCGATGCTCGTCCGGGACTTCCACGCCGTCATCGGCAGGGAAGCGCGCGCGCAGGCCCGGCGCGCGCTCGGCCGCCTGCCGGACGTGCTCGTGGCCTGCGTGGGCGGCGGCTCGAACGCGATCGGGCTCTTCCACCCCTTCATCGGCGACCGGGGCGTCCGCATCGTCGGCGTGGAGCCCGGCGGGGACGGGATCGCCACCGGCCGCCACGGCGCGTCGATGACGGCCGGACACGCCGGAGTGCTGCACGGGTGCCTGAGCTACCTCCTCCAGTCCGACGACGGGCAGGTGGCGACCGCGCACTCGATCTCGGCCGGGCTCGACTATCCGGGCGTGGGTCCCGAGCACGCGTACTACCGGGACACGGGCCGGTTCGAGTTCGTCTCCATCACCGACGAGGAGGCGCTCGAGGGCTTCCAGGCGCTCACCCGGCTGGAGGGCATCATGCCGGCGCTCGAGTCCGCGCACGCAGTCGCCCACGCGATACGGCTGGCCAAGACCCTGCCGCGCTCCCGGGCGATCGTGGTCGGGCTGTCGGGCCGGGGCGACAAGGACGTCCACGTGGTGGCGCGCGCGCTGGGCACGGAGGTCGGGTGAGCCGCCTGGACGCGACGTTCGTCGCCCTGCGCCGGCGGGGCGAGCGCGCGCTCGTGGCCTACCTGACCGCCGGCGACCCCTCGCTGGCCGACACCCGGCGGCTGGTCGTGGAAGCGGTCCGGCGCGGCGCCGACGTCGTCGAGCTCGGCGTGCCGTTCTCCGACCCCCTGGCGGACGGCCCCGTGATCCAGCGCGCGGGGCAGCGGGCGCTGGCCGCGGGGACGACGCTCGCCCGCGTCCTCGAGACGACGGCGACCCTCCGGCCGGACGTCGCCGCCCCGATCGTCTTCATGACGTACTACAACCCCGTGCTGGCCTTCGGGCTCAAGGCCTTCGCCCGCTCGGCCGCCGACGCGGGCGTCGATGGCGTCATCGTCGTCGACCTCCCGCCCGAGGAGGCGGACCCGCTGGCCGCGGAGACCCAGGCGGCCGGCCTCGACCTGATCCACATGGTGGCGCCGACGTCCCCCCCGGCCCGCGTGCGAATGATCGCGCGGCGCAGCCGCGGATTCGTCTACGTCGTCTCGCTCACGGGCGTGACGGGCGTGCGCACGGAGGTCCCCAAGGAGCTCGAGGGCCAGATCCGGACGCTGCGGGCCGTCAGCACGCGGCCGGTCTGCGTCGGGTTCGGCATCGGCACGCCCGAGCAGGCGGCGGCGGTGGGCCGGCTGGCCGACGGCGTCGCCGTGGGCTCCGCCATCGTCCGGCAGGTCGAGCGTCACGCCGGCACCCCCGACCTCGTCGAGAAGGTCGGCGACCTCATCGCGGCCCTCAAGGCGCCGCTCCGGGGCGGTTGAGGCGATGGCCTGGTTCCGTCGCAAGCCCGAGGAGTCCGAGGGCGCCGCCCGGAAGGTGGTGATCCAGGAGGGGCTCTGGATCAAGTGCGACGCGTGCAAGGAGATCATCTACCGCGCCGAGGTGGAGCGCGCGGGACGCGTCTGCCCGAAGTGCCTCCATCCCTTCCGGATCACGAGCCGGGAGCGGATCGGTCAGCTCGCCGATCCCGGGTCGTTCGAGGAGCACGACGCCGGGCTCAGCAGCGCCGACCCCCTCGCGTTCAAGGACACCAAGCGGTACCGGGATCGCCTCAAGGCCGCCCGGCAGAAGACGGCGATGCCGGAGGCCGTGGTCTGCGGCACCTGCCTGATCGGCGGCTTCCCGGTGGTGCTGTGCGTGTTCGAGTTCGCCTTCCTCGGCGGGAGCATGGGGTCGGTCGTGGGCGAGAAGCTCACGCGCGCCATCGAGCGCGCGATCGCCAAGCACGTGCCCGTGATCATCGTGTCGGCCTCCGGGGGCGCCCGGATGCAGGAGGGGATCCTCTCCCTCATGCAGATGGCCAAGACATCGGCCGCGCTCGAGCGTCTCGCCGCCGCCCGGCTGACGTACGTGTCCGTGCTGACCGATCCGACGACCGGCGGCGTCACCGCGAGCTTCGCCATGCTGGGCGACGTGATCGTGTCGGAGCCCCGCGCCCTCATCGGCTTCGCCGGGCCGCGCGTGATCGCGGAGACGATCCGGCAGCCGCTGCCCGAGGGGTTCCAGCGCGCCGAGTTCCTCCTCGAGCACGGCCAGATCGACCTGATCGTCGACCGGCGCGAGCTGAAGGACACGCTGCGCCGCCTCCTCGCCTTCTTCGCGGACCAGCCGACCCCGCCGGCATGACGTACGCCGAGGCGGTGGGCCGGCTGCTCGCCCTCCGCGGCGGCGAGCACGCCGGCATGCAGCCCGGGCTGGACCGGATCGAGGCGCTTCTCGACTCGCTCGGGCGCCCCGAGCGGTCCTACACGCTGGTGCAGGTGGGAGGCACCAACGGCAAGGGCTCGGTCAGCGCGATGCTCGCCGCCATGCTCCAGGCCGACGGGCGCCGGGTCGGCCTCTACACCTCGCCCCACCTGGTCTCGTTCCGCGAGCGGATCCGGGTCGACGGGGCGCCCATCGCCGAGGACGACGTCGTCGATGGCGTGGAGGCGATCGGCACGCCGGTGGCCCGCGTCGACGCCAGCATGTTCGAGGCGACGACCGCGCTCGCGCTCGATCACTTCGCGCGCGAGGCGGTCGACGTGGCGGTGCTCGAGGTAGGGCTCGGCGGCCGCCTCGACGCGACGACCGTGGGCACCCCGGCCGTGACCGTCCTCACCCGCATTGCCCGGGATCACGAGGCGGTCCTCGGCGACACGCTGTCCGCGATCGCCGCCGAGAAGGCGGCGATCCTCCGGGGCGGCGTCGCCGTCGGCGCCGCCCAGGCGCCGGAGGTCGCCGCCGTCGTCCGGGCCCGGGCGGCCGGCGCCGGCGTCCCGCTGCTCGAGGAGGGACGGGACCTGCACGTCGAGGTGCACGGGCGCACGCTCGCGGGACAGCGCATCGGCTGCCGGGGGCCCGGCTGGCGGTTCGACGACCTGCCGCTCGCGCTGCTCGGGGCCTACCAGCCGGCCAACGCGCTGCTCGCGGTGGCCGCGGCCCGGGCGCTGGATGTCGGGGAGCCGGCGGTCCGGTCCGGGCTCGCCACCGTCCGCTGGCCGGGCCGCTTCGAGGCGCGGCGGCGCGGGTCCGGCTGGCTGGTGCTCGACGGGGCCCACAACCCGGACGGCGCCCAGGCGCTGGCCGAGTCGCTCGACGTGCACTTCGGCGGCGCGCTCGCCGTGCTGGTCCTCGGCGTTCTGCGGGACAAGGACGCCGCCGCGATCCTCGCGCCGCTGCGAGACCGGGCCCGCCACCTGATCCTCAGCCGATCGTCCAGCCCGCGCGCCGCCGACCCGGCCGACCTGCGGGCGAGGCTGGGCGAGCCCGACTGCGACCTGGCCGCCACGGCCGCGGACGCCCTCGCGCTGGCGGAGGCCCGCGCCGACGGCGGCCTGGTCTGCGTGGCCGGCTCGCTGTCGCTCGTGGGCGACGTGCTGCGCATCCTCGACGGCGATAAACCTTGCTCACTCGAAAAGGCCGCTGATAGCATGAGCCGGCTCTTGTGACGAGGGTTGTTCGAGCCCTTGCGGATCCGACTCCTGCTCCTGCTCCTGCTGCTCGCCGTCGGCCTCGGCCTGGCCGCCGCCCGGCCGGCGACCGCGCAGGCGCCGTGCGCGGCCCCGTCCGCGTCCCCCCCAGCCTCCTCGCCGCCGGCCGCCGTCGCGCCCGCGCCGGTCGTCGTGCCGACGGCCGGCGGTCAGGTGACGGTGATCGCCGACCGCCTCGAGGAGCTCGGCTCCGAGAACCTGGTGGTCGCCACGGGTAACGTGGAGATCACGCGGGGCACCACCCGGATGCTCGCCGATCGCGTGCAGCTGCACCGGGAGACGGGTGAGGCCGTCGCGGAAGGAGGGGTCGTCTTCCACGACGGCGACAGCACGCTCCGGGGCGAGCGCCTCGAGTACAACCTGCGCACGGGGACGGGGGTCATGTACGAGTCCCACGCCCGGGCGGCGCCCTACTACCGGCTCTCCGGAGACCGGATGGAGCGGCTGGGCGAGACGCTGTACCGGGTCTACCGGGGCGTCTTCACCACCTGCGAGAGCGACCCCCCGACGTGGTCGTTCAAGTTCGGCACGGCCACCGCCGACCTCGAGAGCTACGTCTACGGGCGCAATGCCTCGTTCTGGGTGAAGAACATCCCCCTCATCCCGTTCGTCCCCTTCTTCGCGGCGCCGATCCGGCGCGAGCGGCAGACCGGGTTCCTCTTCCCGAAATTCGGGCACTCGAGCAGCCGGGGGTTCTTCCTGGAGACGCCGTTCTTCTGGGCCATCTCCGACAGCATGGACGCCACGGTGGCGCCCCTCGTGTACACGGAGCGCGGCCTCGGCCTCAGCGGCGAGTATCGCTACGTCCTCTCGGAGCGTCACCAAGGCAGCCTCGCCGGCTGGTACCTCCACGAGTTCCTGGAGGACGGGGACGGCCGGGCCATCGGCAGCGTGAAGCACGACTGGCGCATCGACCCCCGGATGTCGCTGACCGTCGACGTCAACGGCGTGTCGGACGACGACGTGCTGCGCGACTACGGCGACTTCCTCGAGCAGCGCAGCTCGCAGCGCGTGGAGTCGAACGTCTTCCTCACGCGGCGGTGGGACGCCTGGCTGGCCGTGGGGAACGTGTTCGCGTACCAGGACCTCACGACGCGGCGCTCGATCGAGCTGCTCCGGCTCCCGGAGCTGAGCGTCATCGGCGTCCGCCAGCCGGTTCCCGGGCTGCCCGGGGTACTGTGGGAGGTCGAGAGCAGCTTCGTCAACTTCGTCCGGGACGTGGGCTCGGAGGGCATGCGGTTCGACCTGCATCCCCGGCTCTCGCGCCCGTTCTCGCCCGGGCGGCTCTTCACCGTCACGCCGTTCGTGGGCGCCCGCCTCACCGCCTACGACAAGACGGTGGTCGGGCAGCGGCTCGTCGACGACGTGGGCCTCGTCGAGCTGACCGAGGACGACCCTCGCGTGCGTCGGCTCCTCGAGGCGGGCGCCGACGTCCAGATGACACTCTCGCGCGTGTTCGCCGTCGGCGGCAAGTGGGGAATCGACAGCCTCCTGCACACGATCGAGCCGCGGGTGAACTACACGTGGATCGCCGCCGAGGACGAGACCCGGCTGCCCCTGTGGTCGGAGGGCATCGATAGCCTGCAGGACGGGAGCCGGATCTCGTACTCGGTCACCAACCGGGTGCGGGCCAAGACGGTCACGACGCCGGGCACGGAGCCCGCCCGCTGGGAGGCCCTCCGCGTGGCGCTCGGCCACTCGTACGACATGGACCGGCGCGAGCCGGGCGATGTCACGGGCACGGTGATCGTGCAGCCGGTCGGGAGGCTGCATCTCCGCAGCGACGGTGCCTACAGCGTCCAGGACGGCGGCTTTCGCAGTCTCACCACGGATCTCGCCCTCGTGTTCCCGCACGTCGCCATGTCGGTGGGCCAGCGCTACGTGGAGCCGGACGACGTCCGCTTCTTCACGTCCACCGTCACCGCGGACGTCACGCGCGCGCTGCGGTTGCGCACGACCGCCTACTACGACCACCAGACCAGCACGCTCGTGGAGGCCCGGGTGGCGGCGGACGTGCAGTTCCAGTGCTGGGCGCTCACCGTCGAGTACGTGCACCGCGAGCGGGAGGACGACGAGGTCCGGTTCGCGGTCAACCTGCTGGGCCTCGGCGCGCCGCTAGGAACCTCGGTCGGCCTCGGCGCGCTGCAGGGCAGAGGGGGCGAGAAATGATCCCGTTCCTGGACCTCACCCGCCAGCACCGGGCGCTCCACGCGGAGCTGCTCGCCGCCCTCGGGCGGGTGGTGGACTCCGCCCACTTCGTGCTCGGCCCGGAGGGCCGCGCCCTCGAGGCGGAGCTGGCCGCGGCGTGCGGCGTGCGCCACGGCGTCGGCGTGGGGTCCGGCACCGACGCGCTCCGGCTGGCCCTGGCGGCCGTCGGCGTGCGGCCCGGCGACGAGGTCGTGACGCCGGCCTTCTCCTTCGTGGCCTCGGCCTCGACGATCGTCATGGCGGGGGCCCGGCCCGTCTTCGTCGACGTGGACCCGGACACGTGCGCCCTCGATCCCGCGGCCTTCGCGGACGCGATCACGCCGCGCACGCGTGCCGTCGTGGTCGTCCACCTCTACGGCCATCCCGCCCCGATCGACGCCGTGGTGGCGGTGGCCCGGGCGCACGGCGTGGCCGTCGTGGAGGACGCGGCGCAGGCGATCGGCGCGACGTGGGCCGGCCGCCCCGTCGGCAGCTGGGGGGACGCCGCGTGCATCTCGTTCTACCCGACGAAGAACCTCGGCGCGTGCGGGGACGCCGGGATGCTGGTGACGGACCGCGACGAGGTCGCCGAGCACGTGCGCCGGCTGCGGCATCACGGCGACGGCGGCCGCTACCGCCACGTCGAGCTGGGCTACTGCAGCCGTCTGGACGAGCTCCAGGCCGCCGTGCTCCGGGTCAAGCTGCTCCACCTCGGGCGCTGGACGGACACGCGCCGGGCGATCGCGGCGCGCTACCGGGCGGGGCTCGCCGGCCTGCCCCTCGGTCTGCCCGTCGAGCGCGCCGAGGCCCGGCACGTCTACCACCTGTTCACGGTGCGCCACCCGCAGCGCGACGCGCTCGCCGCCGCCCTCGCCGATCTCGGCGTCGGCACGGCCGTCCACTACCCGCTCCCGGTGCCCGGCCAGCCGATGTTCGGCGCCGACGAGCGCCGGTGGCCGCAGGCGGCGCGTGCGGCTCGCGAGGTGCTCTCGCTGCCCTGCTATCCGGAGATGACGGAGGTCGAGATCGCCGGCGTGATCGAGGCGGTCCGGGCGGCGGTGGCCCGGCTGGCGCCGCCGGCCGTGCCGCGTCCCGGCGCGGAGGTGACGTGACGGTCGACGTCCGCAACGCCACCGGCCGGCTCGGCCCGGCCGCCGCCGTCCGGCTGTAGGCGGTCGTGGTCCTGGCCGTCGTTCGCTCGCTGCGCCCCCGGCAGTGGGTCAAGAACCTCCTCGTCTTCGCCGGCGTCGTCTTCGCCCAGAAGCTCTTCACGCCAGCCGTCTGGGCGGCGCTCGGCGCCTTCGTGATCTTCTGCGGGCTCTCGGGGGCCATCTACCTGCTCAACGACGTCGCCGACCGCGAGAAGGACCGGCGGCATCCCGACAAGCGCCACCGGCCGATCGCGTCCGGCGCGCTGCCGCTGCGCGTGGCCCTAGCCGTGGCCGGCGTGCTGATCGTCCTCGGGCTGGCCGCCGCGTACCGGTTGTCGCCGTCCTTCGCGCTGGCGGCGGCCGGCTACGTGGCCCTGCTGGCGGCCTACTCGGCCTGGCTGAAGCACGTCGTCATCGTGGATGTGCTCGTCGTGGCGATCGGCTTCGTGCTGCGGGCGGCGGCGGGCGCGCTGGTCGTGGAGGCCCAGATCTCGGGCTGGCTCCTGATCTGCACGGTCCTGCTGGCGCTCTTCCTCGCGCTCGGCAAGCGTCGCCACGAGGTGCTCGCCCTGGAGGCGGGCGGGGTGACCCACCGGCCGATCCTCGTGGAGTACAGCGCGCCCTTCCTGGACCAGACGATCGCCGTGGTGACGGCGTCCACCGTGACCGCGTACGCGCTCTACACGATGTCGCCGGAGACGGTGGCCAAGTTCCACACCGCGCTCCTGCCGCTGACGCTGCCGTTCGTACTCTACGGCGTGTTCCGGTACCTCTACCTGCTCTACCACCGGCAGCTGGGCGGCAACCCGTCGGAGCTGTTCCTCGGCGACCGGGCCCTCCTGGTCAACACGCTGGCGTGGATGGCCGCCGTGGTCCTGATCATCTACGGCGTGGGGGACGAGTAGAATGGATGTCCCATGAACAGTCAGGTCGCCGTGCTCCGCACCCGGCCCGACCGGGTGGTCGCCGACTACGGACGCCTCCTCCACCTGGTCAAGGTCGACCAGGTCCTGCCGCGGGAGCAGGACCTGATCCTGAAGCTGAACCTGTCGTGGACGAAGTACTTTCCGGCGTGCTCCACGCAGCCGTGGCAGCTCGACGGCGTGCTCACGACCCTCCTCGCCGACGGCTACGACCGGGGACGCCTCTTCCCCGTGGAGAACAAGACCGTCGTCACCGACCCGGTGGCCGGCTGCCGCAACAACCGGTGGGAGGGCGTGCTGCGGCGGCACGGGCTGCCGTTCATCCCGCTGCCCGACGTCGAGTGGGTCGTCCACCGCTTCCGCACGCCGCTGCTGCGGCTGAACGACATCTTCCCGGAGGGCATCGAGATCCCGCGGATGTTCGTCGGCAAGAACGTGCTCCACCTTCCCACCGCGAAGACGCACGGCCACAGCGTCACCACCGGCGCGATCAAGAACGCCTTCGGCGGCCTCCTCAAGGAGGTGCGGCACTACGCGCACGAGTTCATCCACGAGGTGATGGTCGACCTCGTGCTGATGCAGCGCGAGCTGCACCCCTCCGTGCTCGCGGTCATGGACGGCACCGTCATGGGCGACGGCGCGGGGCCGCGCACCATGCGCCCACGCGAGGGCAACCTCCTCCTGGCTTCCGCCGACTCCGTCGCCCTCGACGCGGTCGCCGCGCGGATCATGGGCTTCGATCCCCTGGAGATCCCGTACCTCCGGATGTGTCACGAGCGCCGGCTCGGCGCGGTCGACCCCCGCGACATCGAGATCGTGGGGGACGTCGAGGCCGCCGCCACCCGCCTCGGATTCGCGACCGGCCGGAGCCTGGTGATCTGGGGCGACCAGCTCATCCGGCGCGGGCCGCTGCGGCCGTTCAAGCGGGTGCTGCTCCACTCGCCGCTGATGGTGTGGGCGCCCTTCGCCTCGAACGTCTACCACGACCTCCTGTGGTACCCGACGATCGGCCGGGCGCGCATCCGCGCCTTCGCGGCCACCGGCTGGGGCCGGCTCTTCGAGCGGTACCGGTGAGCGAGGCCGTCCGGGTCCGCTTCGCGCCGAGCCCGACGGGGCACCTGCACGTGGGGGGCGCGCGAACGGCCCTCTTCAACTGGCTCTACGCGCGCCACCACGGCGGCACCTTCATCCTGCGTATCGAGGACACCGACCGCTCGCGCTCCACCGAGGAGCACATCGCCGCGATCCTCGAGGCGCTCGAGTGGCTCGGCCTCGAGTGGGACGAGGGGCCGCCGGCGACCGGCTACCGCCAGACCGAGCGGCTCGCGCTCTACCGGGAGCACGCGGAGCGGCTGGTGGCGGCGGGCGCCGCCTACCACTGCGACTGCCCGCCCGAGCAGCTGGACGCCGAGCGCCGGGCGGCGGAGGCGGCCAAGGTGACCTTCCGGTACTCCGGGCGCTGCCGCGAGCGCGGCCTCGCCGCCGGGGCGCTCCGGCTGCGCATCCGCGACGACGGCGCGCCGGTGGTCGTGCGCGATCTGATCCACGGGGTGGTGACGTTCGAGCGGGCGCAGCTCGACGACTGGATCCTCGTGCGCACCGACGGCACCCCGACCTACAACTTCTGCGTCGTGGTGGACGACGTGACGATGCGCATCACCCACGTCATCCGGGGCAACGACCACCTCTCGAACACGCCCAAGCAGGTCCTCTGCTACGAGGCGCTCGGGTACCGGACGCCGGAGTTCGCGCACGTCTCGATGATCCTGGGCGCCGACCGCGGCCGTCTCAGCAAGCGCCACGGCGCCACCGCGGTCCAGGCCTTCCGCGACGACGGCTTCCCGCCGGACGCCATGGTGAACTACCTCGCCCGGCTGGGGTGGTCGTCGGGCGACCAGGAGATCTTCACCCGGCCGGAGCTCATCGAGCGCTTCGACATCAAGGACGTCGCCGCCTCCGGCGCGGTCTTCGACCGGGCCAAGCTCGAGTGGCTCTCCCAGGAGCACCTGAAGGCCACGCCCCCCGCCCGGCTGGCCGCGATGGCGGCGCCCTTCATCGCGCGCGCCGGTCTGCCCGTGCCCGATCCCGGACGGCTGGGGGGGATGCTGGCGCCCTTCCGCGAGCGCGCGAAGACCCTCGTCGAGCTCGTCGACCAGGCCCGCTTCTATCTCGAGCGGCCCGCCGGCTACGAGCCCCGGGCGGCCGCCACGCTGCTCACGCCCGAGGGGGCCCGGCGCCTCGATCTCCTGGTCGCCCGCCTGGAGACGCTCCCCGCGTTCGACGCCGGCGCCATCGAGCCGGCCGTGCGCGCGCTGGCCGCGGAGCTCGGCGTGAAGCTCGTCGAGCTCGCCCAGCTCGCCCGTCTCGCCGTCACCGGCCGCACGGCGTCGCCCCCGATCTTCGACGTCCTCGAGACCCTGGGGCGCGAGGAGACGCTCGCGCGGCTGCGCGCGGCGCGGGCGGCGGCGGAGGCGCCGGCGTGAGGCTGCTGCTGGCGCGCCACGGCGAGTCCGTCTGGAACGCCGAGCGGCGGTTCCAGGGGGCGAGCGACGTGACGCTGTCCGCGCGCGGGCGCGCCCAGGCCACGGCGCTCGGCCGGGCGCTGCGCGGCTACCGGCTGGCCGCGGCCTACGTGAGCCCCTTCCAGCGGGCGCGCGAGACGGCGGAGCTCGCGCTCGCCGGCTCCGGCGTGGCGCCGCGGCCGCTCGACGAGCTCCGGGAGCTCGGGCTCGGCGCCTGGGAAGGCTGCACGGTCGACGAGGTCCGGGCCCAGGCGGGCGACCCGTACCTCGCCTGGCTGCGTGCGCCCCTGGACTGCCCGCCGCCGGGCGGCGAGCCGCTGCCGGTGGTGGCGGAGCGCGTCCGCGCGGCCATCGACCGGATCGCGGCCGGCCACCGGCCCGGGGACGACGTCCTGATCGTCGCTCACGGCGGCGTCATCAGCGTGTACGCGTGCCACCTCCTCGGTTGCTCGTTCAACTCGCTCTGGCGGCTCCGGGTCGACAACGCCTCGCTCACCGTCGTCCGCCCGCCGCGCCTCGTCTCGCTCAACGACACCGCCCACCTCGAGGGCGACCTCCGCCCCGCCCAGCTCGTCCGCGGCGCCATCGCCGCCGGCGGGGCGGCCCGCCGGCCGCCCCCGGCGCTCGCGCCATGATGGTCGTGCTCGCCCTCTTCGGGGGCATGGCGCTGCTGCTGTACGGGATCCGGCTCAGCGGCGACAGCCTCCAGCGGGTGGCCGGCGGCCGGCTGCGCCAGCTGCTCACCGGCCTGTCGCGCAACCGAATCGTGGCGCTCCTCTCCGGCGCCACCGTCACCGCGATCATCCAGTCGTCGGCGGCGACCACGCTGATGCTGATCGGGTTCGTCTCGGCCGGGCTCATGACGTTCCGCCAGACGCTCGGGATCATCCTCGGCGCCGACATCGGCACGACCTTCACCGTGCAGCTCATCGCCTTCAAGCTCACCGACTACGCGCCGCTGCTGGTCGGCCTCGGCTTCCTCGTCACCTTCATCGGCCGCCGGAGCTTCTCGAAGGACATCGGCAACTCGATCCTCGGCCTCGGCCTGATGTTCCTCGGGCTCAAGCTGATCCTCGACGGCGCGGCGCCCCTGCGCGCCAGTCCGCTCGCCGTAGACTTGCTGGCGGCCATGACCGAGAGCCCGGTCGCCGGCGTGCTGGCCGCCGCCGTCTTCAGCGCCCTCGTCACCTCCTCGGCGGCGACGATCGGGCTCGCGCTGGCGCTCGCCCACCAGGACCTCATCACGCTCCAGGGCGCGATCGCCATCGTGCTCGGGGCCAACATCGGCACCTGCTCGACCGCCCTCGCCGCCTCGGTGGGGGCGACGGCGGAGGCCAAGCGGGTGGCGATCGCCCACATCGCCTTCAAGGTGCTGGGCGCCGCGCTCGTCTTCCCGTTCATCGGGCCGCTGACCGGCCTCGTGGCCGCGTCCGCCACCGATCCCGCGCGCCAGGTGGCGAACGCCCACACGTTCTTCAACCTGGGCATCAGCCTGGTCTTCCTGCCGTTCACGCCGTGGGCGGCACGGATGATCGAGACGGGGGTGCCGGAGGACCAGCGAGAGGATACCCCGTTCCGCGTCCGCTACGTCGACGAGCGCGCGCTGGACCAGCCGTCGCTCGCCCTCGGGCAGGCCACGCGCGAGGCGCTCCGGATGGCCGACGTGGTGCAGGGGATGCTGCGCGACGCGCTCGTCGCCTTCCGCTCCGACAGCCTGGCCCTCATCGAGGAGGTCGAGCGGCGGGACGACCAGGTGGACTTCCTGGAGCGGGAGATCAAGCTGTTCCTGGCCCGTCTGGGCCGGGAGGCGATGGGCCCGGAGATGTCGCGCAAGGAGATCGGCCTCATCTCCTTCATCGGCAACCTCGAGAACATCGGCGACATCATCGACAAGAATTTGATGGAGCTCGCCCGCAAGAAGTACTACCAGGGCCGCCGGTTCTCCGAGGCGGGCTGGGCGGAGATCCAGGACTTCCACGCGATCGTGTCCAAGAACCTGGAGCGGGCCATCGCGGCGTTCGCCGCCGGCGACCGCGCGCTCGCCCAGGAGGTGCTCGACCAGCGGCCGTTCATGCGGGCCCGCGAGCGTGAGCTGCGCGAGTCGCACCTCGGCCGGCTGCGGGCCGGGCTGGCCGAGTCGCTGGAGACCTCGGAGATCCACCTGGACATCCTCACGAACCTCAAGCGCATCAGCTCGCACGTGTCGGCGCTGATGTTCCCCATCCTCGACGAGGTGTGAGCGCATGAAGAAGATCGAGGCGATCATCAAGCCGTTCAAGCTCGACGACGTGAAGGAGGCGCTGACCGAGATCGGCGTCATCGGCATGACCGTCACCGAGGTCCGCGGCTTCGGCCGGCAGAAGGGGCACACGGAGCTCTACCGCGGCTCGGAGTACACCGTCGACTTTCTGCCGAAGGTGAAGATCGAGGTGGTCGCCGCCGACCACCTCGTCGACAAGGTGGTCGCCACGATCGTCGGCGCCGCCAAGACGGGGTCGATCGGCGACGGCAAGGTCTTCGTCCTGCCCATCGACCAGTCCATCCGGATCCGGACGGGCGAGACGGGCGAGGCGGCTGTTTAAAGTCGGGGGGAGCGGGGCCGCTCCCCCCGACACCCCCCAGCCAGAGGCTTGCGCGTGGCGATGCAGGGAGGTGGTGGCCGCCGGGTCGTGTTGTCTGCGGCCGAGGTGATCGCATTGCTTGCCGATCCGAGAGAAGCGGAAGAGGCTCGCGTTCATCTCAGGCGGGTGCTGAAGAGCGTCGGGTTCGCCAATCCGGACGGGGCGGTGGCCAATCTCGAGGGGTTGACGCCGACGCCGAGGGACGCGGAGGTGCTGGCGCCGGCGCTGCCGCGGGTGCTCGGGGCCCTGGCCGGCGCGCCGGATCCCGACATGGCGCTCAACAACCTCGAGCGCTACGCGGCGGGCGTCGATCGGAGCGTCTTCTACCGCACGCTCGCCGAGCATCCCGGCGCCGCCCATCTCCTGGCCGTCGTCCTCGGCTCCAGCCAGTTCCTGGCCGACACGCTCCGCCGGCGACCGGCCGCGCTCGCCTGGCTGCTGGAGCCGCGGACGATGCGCGTCTGGCTCGCCGACGACTTCGCCGCCGACCTCGAGCAGTCCCTGCGGCCGTTCACCGCGCGCGAGCCGCGACTGCGCGCGCTGCGGCGCTTCAAGTACCGTCACCTGCTCCGGATCGGCGCCCGCGACCTGCTGGGCGACGCCGACCTCACGGTCACCACCGAGGAGCTGTCGCGCCTGGCCGACGCCTGCCTGGGCGCGGCCTGGCGCATGGCCGAGGCCGACGCCCGCGCGCGCTTCGGCGCCCCCCTCGCCCCCGACGGCACCGAGACCGGGCTGGCCGTGATCGGGATGGGCAAGCTCGGCGGGGAGGAGCTCAACTACTCGTCGGACATCGACCTGATGTTCGTCTACGGCGACGAGGGCGACACGGCGGGCGGGCCCGAGGGCCGGCTGTCCAACGGTGAGTACTTCGCCCGGGTGTGCCGGGATCTGGTCGCCGCCATCGAGGAGGTGACGGACGAGGGCTACGTCTTCCGTGTCGACCTGCGCCTGCGTCCGGAGGGGCGCACGGGCGCCGTCGCCCTGTCGATCGACGGCTTCCGCGTCTACCATCGCGAGCGGGCGGAGCTGTGGGAGCGGCAGGCCCTCCTCAAGGCGCGCGTGGCCGCCGGCGACGCGCAGACGGGGGCGCGCTTCATGGCGCTCGCGCAGGACCTCGTCTATCGCGCTGGCCTCGACGCCCGGATCGTCCCGGCCGTCCGGGCCATGAAGCGCGCCATCGACCGCGAGCTCCGGCGCCGCGGCCAGGCGAGCACCGCCAACGTGAAGCTCGGTCGGGGCGGCATCCGCGAGATCGAGTTCATCGTGCAGGCCCTCCAGCTGCTCTACGGCGGCGACGACGCCTGGCTGCGCGAGCGCAACAGCCTCAAGGCGCTGTTCCGGCTGACGGAGCGCGGCTACCTGGCGCCCGACCTCGGGCGCACGCTCTCGCACGCCTACGTGCATCTCCGGACGGTCGAGCACCGGTTGCAGATCCTCCACGAGTTCCAGACCCACACGCTGCCCGCCGACCGTGTCGAGCTCGGCCGTCTCGCGCGCCGGCTGGGGATGCCCGGCGCGCCGATCGCGGCCGTGCGCGCGTTCCGGGCACGGCACCGGGCGGTGACGGCGGCCGTGCACCGGGCGTTCACCGACTTCTTCGGGGCGCGGCCGTCCGCGCCCGCCCGCGTCCGCCTGCCGGGGCTGGTGGCCCTGCAGGCGACGGGCTTCGCCGATCCCGAGCGCGCCCGCCAGAATCTCCGGCTCATCCTGGAGGGCCGGCCGCTCGTCCCCTATGCGCGCGCCCTCCGGACGGCGCTCGAGCGCCTGCTGCCGCGCCTGCTCGACGCCCTCTGGAAGAGCCCGGATCCCGACGAGGCCCTGAACCAGTTCGAACGGTTCCTGGCCGC
>JAICGY010000042.1 GCA_025922915.1 Candidatus Methylomirabilota bacterium
CGAGCGTCGGCGCGACCGTGAACTTCTACGGGGTGCACCCCAACGTGAAGCCGGACTACGCGAAGCTCTCCGGTCCCGTGCTCGGGCTCTTCGCGGAGAAGGACGCGTTCGTCACCCCGCAGGTCGCCAAGGACGTGGACGCGGCGATCAAGAAGGCCGGCAAGTCGTCCGAGATCCACATCTACCCGAACGTGGACCACGCGTTCTTCAACGACGAGCGGGCCGAGGTCTACGACCGGAACGCGGCCGAGGACGCCTGGCGCCGGACGCTGGCCTTCTTCCGCCAGCACCTCAAGTGAGCCGCGCGACCGGCGCCGCCGGCGCCGAGAGCACCGGCGGCGCCGGTCCGGACGTCCCGAGGAGGCGCGCATGGCGAGACTGAAGGTGCTGGCACCCCACGAGATCGCCGACGCCGAACTGGCGGCGCTGGCGGCGGCGACCGGCGACGAGGTGTTCGGAGTGTACGGTCACGCGCCCGAACCGTTCGCGGCCTTCCTGGCCTTCTACCGGCCGCTCAAGTACGGGGGCCGGCTGCCGTTCGCGCTCAAGGAGCTCGTGCGCCTGCGGATCGCCGGGCTGAACGGGTGCCGACGCTGACAGCAGGCGCGTGAGCCTTCGGAGAAGGCTCCCGGGCTCTACGACGACCTCCTGCCCAAGCTGGCCGGGGGCCCGCAGAGCGCGCGCGAGCGGGCCGCCCTCGAGTTCGCGGAGCGCCTGGCGACCGCGCACGACACGATCGACGACGAGGCGGTGGCCCGCCTCCGGGAGCATTTCAGCGATCCGGAGGTGGTGGAGCTGGGCCTGGTGACTGGAGCCTTCCTGATGCTCGGCCGGCTCCACCGGGCGTTCGGCGTGGCGGAGATGACGGAAGAGACGCACCGGCGGCTCGCCGACGGCGCCGGCTGAGCGGGGCCGGGGCCGGCCGACCGGTCCGCTACGCGGAGGCCGCCGCCGCCTTCTCCCGCTTCCGCCGCGCGCCGCCGGCGCCGGCCTCGCCCTTCGCGGCCTTCTCCTTGCGCTCACCCTTCTTGCCGTCCCGGCTGGTGGGCGTCCGCTCGGTGAGCTCGAGGACGACGACGGGCGCCGCGTCGCCCCGTCGGACGCCCGCCTTCACGATCCGCGTGTACCCGCCCGTGCGCTCGGCGAAGCGGGCGGCGATCGTGTCGAAGATCGTCGCGACGACCTTGGGGTCCGGCACGAGGGCCAGGACCTGACGGCGGGCGTGAAGGTTCTCGCGCTTCGCCAGCGTGATCACGTGATCCGCGAGGCCGCGCACGGCCTTGGCCTTGGCCTCCGTCGTCATGATGCGCTCGTGCCGGAAGAGCGCCGTGAGGAGGTTGCGGAACAGCGCCCAGCGGTGCTGGGTGAGCCGCCCGAGCTTGTAACCGTCCCTGCCGTGCCTCATCGCATCCCTCTCTCGCGCGGCGTCAGCGCGGCAGCCCGCGCCCGAGTGCGCCGAGGACGTTGGGGTCGATCCTCATCCCCAGCGAGAGTCCCAGCGCGGCCAGCGCGCTCTTGATCTCGTCGATCGACTTGTCGCCCAGGTTCTTGACCTCGCCGAGGTCCGCCTCCGTCTTCTGGGCGAGGTCGACGACCAGGTGCAGGTCGGCGGCCTTCAGCGCGTTCACGGCGCGCGCCGCCAGGGCCAGCTCCTCCAGGGGCTTGGCCAGCGACTCGCGCAGGTACGCCTCGCCGGCCGCCACCTCGGCCTCCTCGTCCTCGGGGGGCCCGGAGGGAGCGAGCGGCACGAAGTGATCCCGGAGGTACGCCGCCGCCCGCGTCAGCGCGTCGTCCGGCCCCACCGACCCGTTCGTCCAGATCTCGATCGAGAGCTTCTCGTAGTCGGTGATCTTGCCCAGGCGGGACATCTCGACGTTGTAGGCCACCCGGGTGATCGGCGAGTACGCCGAGTCCACCGCGAGCGCGCCCGCCGGCACCTGGCGCGGCTTGGCCTCCACGTTCTCGTAGCGCCGGCCGACGCCCACCCCGAGCTCGATGCTCAGCCGGGTGCCGGCCTGCACGGTGAACAGGTGGAGCTCGGGGTTCAGGATCTCCACACCGGTCTCGGGAACGTCCTCGCCCTTGACCTCCCGGGGCCCGGCGACCTCGAACCGGAGCACGCGCGGCTCGTCCGCCGGAACGTCCACCGCGAGCTTCTTGAGGTTCAGCAGGACGTCGACGAGAGGCTCCTCGACGCCCGGGATCGTGGTGTCGTTCGGCCGGACGCCATCGATCTTCACCCAGTCGATGGCCGCGCCCGGCACGATGGACAGGAGCGCACGCCGGAGGGAGTTGCCGACGGTCAGGCCGTAGCCCTTCTCGAAGGGCTCGGCGATGAGCCGGCCGTACCGGTCGCTGAGGATCTCCCACTCGACCTTCTTCGGCTTCTGGAACGGGATGCGCGGCATGAAGATCGAGCCTCCCCTACTTGCTGTAGAGCTCGACGATCAGCTGCTCGGTCACCGGGATCTGGATGTCCTCCCGGAGGGGCAGACTGCGCACGACGCCCCGGCGGGCGCCGGCATCGAGCTCCAGCCACGCCGGGACCTGGCCCCGGCCGGCGTTGAGATTGTCGTCGACGCGGGGTGCCAGCTTGCTCGTCGGGCGCAGCTGCACGGCGTCGCCCACCTTGACGAGGAACGACGGGATCGCCGCCTTGCGGCCGTTGACCTGGAAGTGCCCGTGCGCCACCATCTGCCGTGACTCGCGGCGGGACGCCGCGAAGCCGAGCCGGAAGACCACGTTGTCAAGCCGGGTCTCGAGCAAGCGCAGCAGGTTCTCGCCCGTCACGCCCTTCTGCCCCTCCGCCCACTGGAAGTAGCGGCGGAACTGGCTCTCCAGCACGCCGTAGATTCGCTTGGCCTTCTGCTTCTCGCGCAGCTGGATGCCGTACGGGGTGAGCTTCCCGCGATTCAGCCCGTGCTGCCCGGGCGGGTAGTTGCGGCGCTCGATGGCGCAGCGATCGGTGAAGCAGCGGGCGCCCTTGAGGAACAGCTTCATCCCCTCCCGGCGGCACAGCCGGCACTTCGCGTCGTTGTAGCGGGCCATCGCGCGCTCCTCTACACCCGCCGCCGCTTCGGCGGCCGGCAGCCGTCGTGCGGGATGGGCGTGACGTCACGGATGGCGGTGATCTCCAGCCCGACGGCCTGCAGCGAGCGGATCGCCGCCTCGCGGCCCGCCCCCGGCCCGCGGACGAAGACCTCGATCTGCTTGAGGCCCCACTCCATGGCCTTGCGGGCGGCGATCTCGGCGGCCGTCTGCGCCGCGAAGGGCGTGCTCTTGCGCGAGCCGCGGAAGCCGGCGCTCCCCGCGCTCGACCACGACACGACGTTGCCCATGCGGTCGGTCAGCGTGACGATCGTGTTGTTGAACGTGGCCTGGACGTGCGCGATCCCCGTGCGCACCTCGCGTCGCTCGCGCTTCTTGCTGCCCTTCTTGCGGGGGGCGGACTGCGGCTCTGCCATGCGCTAGGCTCCTGCCTTCCTCGGCGCCGCGGCTGCGGCCGCGGTCGGCTTCTTCTTGACCATCACGCCCTTGCGCGGGCCCTTGCGCGTCCGCGCGTTGGTGTGGGTCCGCTGCCCGCGGACGGGGAGGCCGCGGCGGTGCCGGATGCCCCGGTAGCAGCCGATGTCCATCAGGCGCTTGACGTTCATCGAGATCTCGCGGCGCAGGTCGCCCTCGACCTTGTGCTCGCGCTCGATGAGATCGCGGATGCGCGCCGTCTCCTCGTCCGTCCAGGCCTTCACGCGCTTGCCGGGATCCACGTTAACCTGCGTGAGGATCCGCCGGGCCATCGCCCGCCCGATCCCGTAGATGTACGTGATCGCCACCTCGCCCCGCTTCTCGCGGGGCAGATCCACGCCCGCCACTCTCGCCATGATCCGCGCCCCCCTCCGGGCCCTACCCCTGCCGCTGCTTGTGCCGCGGGTTCTTGCAGATGATCCGGATGACGCCACTGCGCTTGATGACCTTGCAGTTCTCGCAGCGCGCCTTGATCGACGGTCGGACCTTCATGCCCTCTCCTACTTGAACCGGTACGTGATGCGGCCGCGCGTGAGGTCGTACGGCGACAGTTCGACCTTCACTCGATCCCCGGGCAGGATGCGGATGAAGTTCATCCGCATCTTGCCGCTGACGTGCGCCAGCACCCGGTGCCCGTTCTCGAGCTCCACCCGGAACATCGCATTGGGCAGCGGCTCGACCACCGTGCCCTCGACCTCGATCGCGTCTTCCTTGGCCATCTCTCGCCCTCAGTCCCCGCCGCGCTTGCCCGTCAGCACCTCGGGCTCACCCTCGGTGACGGCGACCGTGTGCTCGAAATGCGCGGCGAGACTGCCGTCCTGCGTGACCGCCGTCCAGCCGTCGTCGAGGACCCGGACCTCCCAGCCCCCCATCGTCACCATCGGCTCGATCGCGAGGACCATGCCCGGCCGGAGACGCGGCCCGCGGCCCGGCTCGCCGAAGTTCGGCACCTGGGGCTCCTCGTGCAGCGCGCGGCCGATGCCGTGGCCCACGAAGGCGCGCACGACGGCGAACCCGTTGGCCTCGACGTGCGACTGGACCGCGTGGGAGACGTCCGAGAGCCTCCGCCCGGGGCGGCACTCCGCGATGGCCCGCTCGAGGCTCTCCCGGGTGACGTCGAGCAGCTGCTGGACCCGGGGAGAGACCTCCCCGACGGGGAGGGTGACCGCGCAATCCGCGTAGTACCCCTCCACGATACACCCGAGGTCGAGACCGACGATGTCGCCCTCCTTCAGACGCCGCGCGGGCGACGGGATGCCGTGAACGACCTCGTCGTTGATCGAGACGCAGACGGTCGCCGGGAACCCCCGGTACCCCTTGAAGGCCGGCCGCGCCCCCCGGGCCCGGATGAACTCCTCGACGTCCTCGTCGATCTCCCGCGTCGACAGGCCGGACGTCACCGTCGACCGCAGCCGCTCGACGACCCCCGCCAGCACCTGCCCGGCCTCGCGCATCAGCCCGATCTCGCGCGCCGACTTGAGCTCGATCAACGGCGCGCCTCCGCGGCCCGGCGCACGGCGGCGCGGATCTCGTCGATCGCCCCCTCGCCCTTCACCGTCGTCAGGAGGTCGCGGCGCCGATACCGCTCGAGGAGCGGCGCCGTCTGGCGCGTGTACACCTCGAGCCGCGTGCGCACGGTGGCCTCGCCGTCGTCCTCGCGCTGGTAGAGCGCGCCGCCGCACCGGTCGCACGTGCCCTCGCGCCGCGGGGGCGCGGACACCGTGTGGTACGCGGCCTGGCACTCGCGGCACACCCGGCGGCCGGTGAGCCGGCGCACCAGCTCGGGCTCCGAGACCTCGAAGTAGACGACGGCGTCGAGGGCCTGCCCCGTCTCCTCGAGCAGTCGCTCGAGGGCCTCGGCCTGGGCGACCGTCCGGGGGAACCCGTCCAGGATGAAGCCCCCGGCGGCGTCCGGCTCGCCCAGGCGCTCGGCGACCAGCCCGACGATCACCTCGTCCGGGACGAGGGCGCCGCGGTCCATGTAATCCCTGGCCTCGCGCCCGAGCCGCGTGCCGGCCGCGACCGCCTGTCGCAGGATGTCCCCGGTGGCGATCTGCGGCACGCCCCACTCCCGGGCGAGGTCCCGGGCCTGGGTGCCCTTGCCGGCACCGGGCGGTCCGAGGAAGACGACGCGCACCTCTCAGCTCCTCCGTGCGAAGGCGCCCGAGCGCGACTTCGAGCGCTTGAGGAAGCCCTCGTAGTTGCGCATGAGGAGATGGGACTCCATCTGGCGCACGGTATCGAGCGCGACTCCGACCACGATGAGCAGGCTCGTGCCGCCGAAGTAGAAGGGCACGTTGAACCACTGGATCAGCATGTCGGGCAGCACCGAGATCAGCGCGAGGAACATCGCACCGGGAAGCGTGATGCGGCTCAGCACGTGGTCGATGTACTCCGCCGTCTTCTTGCCCGGCCGCACGCCGGGGATGAACCCGCCGTACTTCTTCATGTTGTCCGACAGGTCGACCGGGTTGAACACGATCGCCGTGTAGAAGTACGTGAAGAAGATGATGAGCGCCATGTACAGCACGGTGTACGTGACGTGGCCGGGCGACAGGGAGTCCGTGACGACGCGCATCCAGGGGTGGTCGATGAAGCGCGTCAGGGTGGCGGGGAAGAGGATCAGCGACGAGGCGAAGATGACGGGGATGACACCCGCCGTGTTGATCCGGAGCGGGATGTGCGTCGACTGTCCCCCGTACACCCGGCGGCCCACCACCCGCTTCGCGTACTGCACCGGGATCTTCCGCTGGCCCTCCTGCATCAGGACGACGGCCGCCGTCACGCCGACCATCACGAGCACGATGGCGCCGAAGACGAAGAGCTTCAGCTCGCCGGTCGTGATGAGGGTGTACGAGGCGATGATGGCCGAGGGCAGCCGCACGACGATGCCCGCGAAGATGATCAGCGAGATGCCGTTGCCGATGCCCTTCTCCGAGATCTGCTCGCCCAGCCACATGATCAGCGCGGTGCCGGCCGTCAGCGTCACCATCGTGAGCAGTCGGAAGGCCCAGCCCGGCGATGGCACGATGGCGGCTCCGGTCGGCGCGCTCATGCCCTCGAGGCCGTACGCGATGCCGAGCGACTGGACCAGCGCCAGCCCCATGGTGCCGTAGCGCGTGTACTGCGTGATCTTCTTCCGGCCCGCCTCGCCCTCCTTCGCCAGCCGCTCGAGGGTGGGAATGACGACGGTGAGGAGCTGCAGGATGATCGAGGCCGAGATGTACGGCATGATGCCGAGCGCGAAGATCGACAGGCGACGGAGGTTGCCGCCGGAGAACAGGTCGACCATGCCGAGCAGCGTGCCCTGGACCTGGTCGAAGAACTGCGCCAGCGCGGCCCCGTCGATGCCCGGCGTGGGGACGTGCGCGCCCATCCGGTAGGCCACGAGCAGCCCGGCCGTGATCAGGACCCGCCGCTTGAGCTCCGGAACGCGGAAGACGTTCTGGAACGACTGGAGATTCTCGATCACGAAGCCGCGCCCCCGCCCGCCGGCGGCAGCACCTCGACGCGCCCGCCGCGGGCCTCGATCTTCTTCCGCGCCGACTCGCTGACCGCGTGCGCGCGGACGGTCAGGGCGTGGGCGATGTCGCCGTCGCCCAGGATCTTCACGCGATCACGCTGCGCGCGCTTGAGGAGGCCGGCGTCGGCCAGCGCCGCCGGATCCACGACGGCGCCCTCGGCGAAGCCGCCGAGGGCCTCGAGGTTGACCACGGCGTACTCGCTCCTGCCCCCGAAGGGCACGAACCCGCGCTTGGGCAGTCGCCGGTAGAGCGGCATCTGCCCGCCCTCGAAGCCGCCCGCCTTGCCGCCGCCGGACCGCGCCTTCTGGCCCTTGTGGCCCTTCCCGGACGTCTTGCCCAACCCCGAGCCGGGGCCGCGACCGACCCGGCGGCGCCGCCGGGTCGCCCCCGGGGCGGGCCGCAGATCGTCAAGCTTCATGAGACACCTCGAGGACGTGCGGCACCTTCGCGATCATGCCGCGGATGGTGGGGGTGTCGTCGTGGGCCACCGCCTGCCGCATCCGCCGCAGGCCGAGCGCGCGCACCGTCGCCTCCTGCTTGGGGCTCAGCCCGATGAGACTCCGCGTGAGCCGGATCTTAAGCTTCTTGCCTGGCACCGGCCGTCTCCTCCGTCACGTTGCCGTCCCCGCCCCGCCGCCGCGCCGCGTGCAGGTCTTGCAGGCGCTTGATGCGCCGGAGCGCGTCGATCGTCGCCTTGAGGACGTTGTGCGGGTTGTTCGTGCCCAGGGTCTTCGTCAGGATGTCCTGCACGCCGACCGCCTCGAGCACCGGGCGGACGGCGCCCCCCGCGATGACGCCGGTGCCCGCCACCGCCGGCTTGAGGAACACCCGGCCCGCGCCGAAGTGCCCCGTGATCTCGCACGGGATCGTGGTCTCGCGCAGCGGCACGAAGATCAGGTCCTTCTTCGCGTGCTCGACGGCCTTGCGGATCGCCTCCGGGACCTCGTGCGCCTTGCCCAGGCCGACCCCGACGTGTCCCCGCCCGTCCCCGACGACGACGAGCGCCGTGAAGGAGAAGCGGCGGCCGCCCTTGACGACCTTGGCCACCCGGTTGATCGCCACCACCCGGTCGTTCAGCTCGAGCACGCTCGCGTCGATCTTCGCTTCCGCCACTCAGTGTCTCCTGATCGTTGGCTCGCCCGGGACCGGCCCGCCCGCGGCGTGGCCGACGTCCCCCGGCTCGCACAGCCAGTGCATCTAGAAGGACAGGCCGCCGGCGCGCGCCGCGTCGGCCAGCGCCTTGACGCGACCGTGGTACTTGAACCCGCCGCGATCGAACACCACCTGCGTGATCGCCGCCGCCCGGGCGCGCTGGGCGAGGAGCTCGCCAACCGCCTTCGCCGCCGCGACGTTGCCGCCGCTCCGGTGGGCGCTCCGGAACTCCTTGCTCCGGCTGTCGGCGGCCACCAGGGTGCGTCCGGTCTCGTCGTCGACGACCTGGGCATAGATGTGGCTCAGGCTCCGGAACACCGCCAGGCGCGGCCGCCCCGCCGTCCCGCGCACCCAGCGACGCAGCCGGTGGTGCCGGGTGTCCCGTGCCGAGCGCCGATCCTTCGTGATCATTTCGCGCCCGCCTTCTTGCCCACCTTGCGGCGGATGACCTCGTCCGCGTACTTCACGCCCTTGCCCTTGTACGGGTCGGGCTTCCGGAGCGCGCGCAGGCGGGCCGCCGTCTGCCCGAGCAGGGCCTTGTCGGCGGCGCGCAGGGTGATGGCGGTCTGCCGGTCGACCTCGGCCGTCACGCCGTCCGGCAGCGCGAACAGCACCGGATGCGAGTATCCCAGCGCCAGCTGCAGGTTCTTGCCCTGCAGCTGCGCCCGGTACCCGATGCCGACGATCTCGAGCCGGCGCTCGAACCCGTCCTTGACGCCCGTCACCATGTTGGCGACCAGGGCGCGGGTGAGGCCGTGCAGCGCGCGCACGCGGCGCTCGTCGCTGCTGCGCTCGACGGTGATGTGGCCGTCGTCCACCCGGAGCGTGACGCCCTCCGGGACCGCCTGCGCCAGGCGGCCCTTCGGCCCCTCCACGCGGACCGTGGCGCCGTCCACCTGGATCTTCACCCCGGCCGGCACGACGATGGGCTTCTTCCCGATGCGTGACATCCCGCCCTCCCTACCACACGTACGCGAGAACTTCGCCGCCGACCCTCTGCTTGCGCGCGTCGCGGTCCGTCACGACGCCCCGCGAGGTGGACACGAGGGCCACCCCCATCCCGGCCAGGATGCTCGGGATCTTGTCGTGTGTGACGTACACCCGCCGCCCGGGCGTGGAGACGCGGACGAGGCCCGAGATCATCCGCTCGTTCCCGGGACCGTACTTCATGTACACGCGCAGCGTCCCCTGCTTCTGGTCGTCGAGCACCCGGAAGTTCTTGATGAAGCCCTCGTCCTTCAGGAGCTCGGCGATCCGCACCTTGAGCCGGGAGGCGGGGATGTCCACCTTCTCGTGCTCGGCGCGGCTCGCGTTGCGGATCCGCGTCAGCATGTCGGCGATCGGATCGCTCCGCACGGCTACCAGCTCGCCTTCACGACGCCCGGGACCTCGCCCTTGAGCGCCAGCTCCCGGAAGCACAGCCGGCACAGCTGGAACTTCCGCAGATAGCCGCGCGGGCGGCCACACAGCTTGCAGCGCGTGTAGGCGCGCGTGCTGAACTTCGGGGGCGCCTGTGATTTCGTGATCAGCGCGGTCTTCGCCATCGTTCCGTCACTCCCTGAACGGCATGCCGAGGTGCACGAGGAGCGCCCGTGCCTCCTCGTCCGTCCGCGCGGTCGTCACGATGCTGACGTCCATGCCGCGGACCTTGTCGACCTTGTCGTAGACGATCTCCGGGAAGATGAGCTGCTCGCGCAGCCCCAGCGCGTAGTTGCCCCGGCCGTCGAACCCCCGGGGTGGCACGCCCTTGAAGTCGCGGACGCGCGGCAGCGCGATGCTGACCAGCCGGTCCAGGAACTCGTACATCCGGGCGCCCCGCAGGGTGACCTTGGCGCCGATGGGCACGCCCTCGCGCAGCTTGAAGTTCGCGATCGACTTCTTGGCCCGGGTGACGATCGGCTTCTGGCCGGTGATCGCCTGGAGATCCGCCGTCGCGAAGTCGAGGACCTTCGCGTTGTCGCGTCCCTCGCCGACGCCCATGTTGAGCACGACCTTGTCGACCCGCGGCACCTGCCAGACGTTGCGGTACCCCCGCTCCTTCATGAGCGCGGGCAGCACCGTCCGCAGGTAGTGCTCCTTCAGCCGCGGCGGCACCTCGCCGGTGCCCTTCGGCCGCGTCTTGGCCGCCGCCGGCTCCGGCGTCTTGTCGCCCTTGCGCGGCTGCCCCTTGGGCTGCGGCTTGCCGGCCGGGGCCTTCGCCGCCGGCGTCGCGCCTGCTTTTGCCATCGTCGTCCTATCCCTTGTCGATCGGTTCGCCGCACCGCTTGCAGGTGCGGACCTTGCGGCCGTCGGCGAGCACGGTGATCCCGGTGCGCACCGGCCGGTCGCAGCGCGAGCAGACCAGCAGCACGTTGGAGAGCGCCAGCGGCCCCTCCCGCTCGATGATGCCGCCCTGCCGCAGCTTCTGCGTCGGCCGCTGGTGGCGCTTGATCATGTTGACGTGCTCCACCACGACCCGTCCCTTGTCGGTCAGCACGCGCAGCACCTTGCCGCGCTTGCCTCGCTCGCGGCCGGTGATGACCCCGACCACGTCCCCTCGCCGCACGTGGACCGCCGCCATCAGATCACCTCCGGCGCCAGCGAGATGATCTTGGTGAACTGCCGCTCGCGCAGCTCGCGCGCCACCGGCCCGAAGATGCGGGTGCCGACCGGATTCTCGTCCGGCCTGATGAGCACGACCGCGTTGCGGTCGAACCGGATGTACGAGCCGTCGCGCCGGCGGACCTCCTTGACGGTCCGCACGACGACGGCGCGGGCGACCTCGCCCTTCTTCACCGTCCCGTCCGGGGCCGCCTCCTTGATCGCCACCATGACCGTGTCGCCGAGCGACGCGTACCGCTTGTTCGCGCCCCCCATCACCCGGATGCACTGGACCTTCTTGGCGCCCGAGTTGTCCGCGACGTCGAGCATCGATCGGGGCTGGATCATGCCTGGGCGGCGCGGGTCAGGATCTCGCGGATCCGCCAGCGCTTCTCCTTGGACATCGGCCGGGTCTCCTCGATGAGCACCCGGTCGCCAAGCCGGCTCTCATTCCCCTCGTCGTGCGCCTTCAGCTTCTTCGCCATGCGGATCACGCGCTGGTACCGCGGATGGCGGTAGACCCGCTCGATCCGGACCACCCGCGTCTTCTGCATGGCGTCGCTCACCACCACGCCTTCTCTCGTCTTGCGCTCGCCCACGGCTTACCCCTTCGCCTTCGTCCGGCGCGGCGCGCTCGGTCGTCGGCTCGCCCGCTTCTTCCCGCTCCCGGTGGACGCCTTGGCGGCCCGGGCCCGGCGCGCCGGGCGCGGGAGCGGCGGATGCGCGGGCGCCACGGGCGCCGCCGACGCCACCGCGGTGGGCCCACCCCGCTGTCCCAGGATGGTGTAGATCCGCGCCAGGTCGCGTCGCGCCTCGCGCAGCCGCGACGGGTTCTTGGCGACCCCCATCGCGAGCTGGAACCTCAGATTCCGGACCTCCTCCGCGAGCCCGCGCACCTCGTGCCGGAGCTCCTCATCGGACCGGTCGCGCCACTTGGCCGCCTTCATGTGTGCTGTCGGCTCCTACAGGCTGTGTGTCCGCGTCACGAACTTGGTCGTGATGCCGATCTTCTGGGCGGCCGTCCGGAAGGCCTCCCGGGCCGCGTCCTCCGTCACGCCCTGCATCTCGTAGAGGATGCGGCCGGGCTTGATCACCGCGACCCAGTCCTCGGGATTGCCCTTGCCCTTGCCCATCCGGGTCTCGGCCGGCTTCTTGGTCACCGGCTTGTCGGGGAAGATGCGGATCCACACCTTCCCGCCGCGCTTGAGGCTGCGCGTCAAGGCGACGCGCGCGGCCTCGATCTGCCGGTTGGTCACCCACCCGGGCTCCAGGGCCTTCAGCCCGTACTCGCCGAAGGCCAGGGTCGACCCGCGCTGGGCGGTGCCCCGCATGCGCCCGCGCTGGGCCTTCCGGTACTTCACGCGCTTGGGCATCAGCATCGCGGGCCGGTCCTCACGCCTCGGCGGGTGCGGCCTTCGCCAGCACCTCGCCCTTGAAGATCCACACCTTCACGCCGATCGTCCCGTACGTCGTGTGGGCCGTGGCCAGCCCGTAGTCGATGTCGGCCCGGATGGTGTGGAGCGGGACCCGGCCGTCCCGATACCACTCGCGACGCGCGATCTCGCCGCCGCCCAGCCGCCCCGCGCACGCGATGCGGATCCCCTCGCCGCCCAGCCGGAGCGCCGACGTCACCGCCTTCTTCATGGCGCGCCGGAAGGCCACGCGCTTCTGCAGCTGGAGCGCGACGTTCTCGGCCACCAGCTGCGCGTCGAGCTCGGGGTGGATGACCTCCTCGATGTTGAGGTAGATCTCCTTCCCGGTGCGCATCTGGAGCTCCGACTTGAGCTTCTCGACCTCGGAGCCCTTGCGCCCGATGATGATCCCCGGCCGCGCCGTGTAGATCGTGATCCGCGCCCGGTTCGCCGACCGCTCGATGTCGATCCGCGAGATGCCGGCGTGGTACAGCTGGTCCTTGATGAACCGGCGGATCTTCACGTCCTCGTGCAGGAGGTCGGCGTAGTTCTTCGTCGCGAACCACCGCGAGCTCCACGTGCGCGTGGAGCCGAGGCGGAAGCCAATCGGATGTGTTTTCTGACCCATGGTCTACCTGCTCTCCTTGCCCGCGGCCGCCGTCCTCCGACTCCGCCGGCCGGCGACCGGCCGGGTGGGCGGGGCGGCCGGGCGGGTGGGCGGGGCGGCCCGCCGGCCGCGCCGCGACGGGCCCGCCGTCGCCGTCTCGTCGCTGACGGCGACGGTGAGGTGGCTCGTGCGGTGACGGATGAAGAAGGCGCGTCCCATCGCGCGGGGCTGCACGCGCTTCAGCGACGGGCCTCCGTCGGCCACCGCGTGGACGACCCGCAGATCGTCGAGGTTGCGCACCTGGTGGTTGTGCTCGGCGTTGGCCACCGCGGACCGCAGCACCTTCTCGATGAGCCGGGCCGCCGCCCGGGGCGTGTACTGCAGGAGGGCGAGGGCGTCCCCGACCGACTTCCCCCGGATCTCGCGCAGCACCTGACCGGCCTTCCGCGAGGACACGCGCACGAACCGGGCTCGCGCCACTGCACGCACCGCGCTACGCCTTTCCCGTCGGCGACGTCGAGGTCTTCTCGGCCGAACCGTGCGCCCGGAAGGTGCGGGTGAGGGCGAACTCCCCGAGCCGGTGCCCGACCATGTTCTCCGTCACGTACACCGGGATGAACTTCTTGCCGTTGTGGACGGCGATCGTGTGGCCGACGAACTCGGGGGCGATGGTCGACCGTCGCGACCACGTGCGCAGCACCTTCTTCTGCCGGGTGCGGTTCAGCTCCTCGATCCGCTCGGCGAGCGTGTCGTCGATGTACGGCCCCTTCTTCAGCGAGCGTCCCATCCCCCTGCTCCTATCTCTTCTTCCGCCGCGTCACGATGACCGCGTCCGAGGGCCGCGCCCCGCGCCGCGTCTTGTAGCCCTTGGTCGGCTTGCCCCAGGGGGTCATCGGGTGATTGCCCTTCCCGCGCCCCTCGCCCCCGCCCATGGGATGGTCGACGGGATTCATCACGGTGCCGCGCACGGTGGGCCGGAAGCCGCGCCAGCGCTTGCGTCCGGCCTTCCCGACCGACACGTTCTCGTGGTCGAGGTTGCCGACCTGGCCGATGGTCGCCATGCACTCCAGGGCCACCAGCCGGACCTCCCCCGACGGCAGCTTGAGCGTGGCACGGTCGCCCTCCTTGGCGAGCAGCTGGGCCTGGGTGCCCGCGCTCCGGCACATCTGGGCGCCCCGCCCCGGCTGGAGCTCCACGTTGTGCACGAGCGTGCCGACCGGGATGTTCCGCAGCGGCAGCGCGTTGCCCGGCAGGATGTCCGCCTGCGGCCCCGACATCACCGTGTCGCCCACCTTGAGACCGTGCGGCGCCACGATGTACCGCTTCTCGCCGTCGCGGTAGAACAGCAACGCGAGCCGTCCGGAGCGGTTGGGGTCGTACTCGATGGCGGCCACCCGGGCCGGGATGCCGTACTTCTCCCGCCGGAAGTCCACCTGCCGCAGCATGCGCCGGTGCCCGCCACCGCGGTGGCGCACGGTGATGCGCCCGTAGGTGTTGCGGCCGTCCGTGCGCGCCTTCGCGACGAGCAGCGGCTTCTCCGGCTTCGTCTTGGTGATCTCGTCGAACGTGACGTACGTCAGATACCGGCGCGCCGGAGAGGTCGGCTTGACCGTGCGGATGCCCATGGCTCTACGCGCCCTCCACGAGGTCGATCTTGTGGCCCGGCTGGAGGGTGACGATGGCCTTCTTCCAGCCCGACCGCCGCCCCTGGTAGCGTCCCATCCGCTTGAGCTTGCCCTCGTAGACCGCGGTGCGGACGGCGGCCACCTTGACGTTGAACACGCGCTCCACGGCGGTCCGGATCTCGACCTTGTTGGCCTCGGGGCGGACGCGGAAGGTCACGGTGTTCAGCTCTTCCTTCTGCCGCATGCTCTTCTCGGTCATCAGCGGACGGATCAGCACGTCGCCCGGATCGCGGCTCATGGGACGAGCGCCTCCTCGAGCGCGGCGAGGGCGGCCCGCTCCAGCACGACGTGCCGCGCCCGCACCAGCTGGTACACGGAGACGTGCGTTGCCGTCTCCACCTCGAGCCACGGGACGTTCCGGGCGGCGCGCAGCATCGGCTCCGGCAGCGCGCCGACGACGAGCAGCGTGGGGGCGCCGGCGACCCCGAGCGCGGCGAGGGCGGCGACGAGCGGCTTCGTCCGCCCCTCGGCACCCACCGACTCCACGACCTTCACGGCGTCCCGGGCGACGGCGGCGGCCACGGCGGCCCGCAGGGCCTCGCGGCGCATCCCGCGCGGCAGGTCCTTGTCGTAGCGCCGCGGCGTGGGCCCGAACGGCTTGCCGCCGCCCTTCCACTGCGTGGCACGGATGGAGCCCTGCCGCGCGCGCCCCGTGCCCTTCTGCTTCCACGGCTTCTTGCCGCCGCCGGAGACCTCGCTGCGGCCGCGCGTGTCGTGCGTGCCGACGCGCCGGTCGGCGAGCTCGCGGACGACCGCCTGATGCAGCAGCGGGCCCCGCACGCCGCCCCCCAGGAGGCCGGCGCCGAGCTCGACCGTCCCCGTCTGCTTCCCGTCCCGATCCAGGACCTGGATGGTCGCCATCACTTCCTGTCCGCCGTCTTCTGCTGCTGCTGGGTCCGTGTCGTCTTCAGCGCCTTGCGAAGGACGACGAGCGCGCCGTTGGCGCCCGGGACGGCGCCGCGCACGAGCACGAGGTTCTGCTCGGCGAGCACCCGCACCACCGGCAGGTTGAGCACCGTCCGGCGGTCCCCGCCCATCCGGCCCGGCAGCTTGTGGCCCGGCCACACGCGGGACGGATCGGAGGAGGCGCCGATCGAGCCCGGCGCGCGATGGAACATCGAGCCGTGGGTCGCGTCGCCGCCGTACCACCCGTGGCGCTTGACGCCGCCCTGGAAGCCCTTGCCCTTCGTCACCCCGACCACGTCGACCAGCTCGCCGGGCGCGAACAGCGCCGCCGTCACCGCCTGCCCGACCTGGTAGCCCTGCAGCATCTCGCTCTTCTCGAGCCGGAACTCCCGGAGGACCCGCATGGGCGCCACGTTGGCCTTCTTGAAGTGCCCGGCCGTCGGCTTGTTCACGCCCTTGCGCCGCGGCTCGAAGCCGAGCTGCAGCGCGTCGTAGCCGTCGCGATCGCGGCTGCGGATGCCGACCACCGTGCAGGGGCCGGCCTGGATGACCGTGACGGGGACGTGGCTGCCGTCGTCCGCGAACACCTGGGTCATGCCGACCTTGCGGCCGATGAGTCCTTCCTTGCGTGCCATGCCCGCCGTCCTAGAGCTTGATTTCCACGTCGACCCCCGCCGGCAGGTCGAGCTTCATCAGCGAGTCGACGGTCTGCGGGGTGGGATCGACGATGTCCAGCAGTCGCTTGTGGGTGCGCATCTCGAACTGCTCGCGCGAGGTCTTGTCGACGTGCGGCGAGCGCAGCACCGTCCACCGGTTGATGATCGTGGGGAGCAGCACGGGGCCCGCCACCCGCGCGCCCGTCCGGCGCACGGTCTCCACGATCTCCTTCACCGAGCGATCGAGCAGGTGGTGATCGTAGGCCTTGAGGCGGATGCGGATCTTCTGATCGGCGCTGAGCGTGACCATGTCGCTACTCCGTGATCTCCGTCACCACGCCCGCGCCCACCGTCCGCCCGCCCTCCCGGATCGCGAACCGCAGCTCCTTCTCCATCGCGATCGGCGTGATCA